>JAFACY010000179.1 GCA_023425285.1 Bacillota bacterium | reverse complement strand
ATATTATTCGCTTTCAACAAATTAATTTATTCACAAGACTGTTATAGTAAAGAATATGGTTTAAACAAAGATAAAACTCCTTATAAGGAGTTTATCTTTGTTGGCTAAATACTAAATTTAATCATTTTTAATTTCGTATCTATCTTACAATTAGCTCCAAGAGGTAGAGTAGACATTGGAAAGCAATGACCTGATTTAACATTGTACATAACCGGTTTTTTGTAGTCTGCCAAAACATCTTTCAGCATTTCAACAACTGTGTAATTTTCATCCTTTTCATTTATACAATCGGAAAAGTCTCCGAATATTATTCCTGCTGCATCATTGAGTTTGTTTGAATATTTCAACTGATACATCATTCTGTCAAGTCTTCTGACATTTTCATCAACATCTTCTATAAATAAAATTTTTCCTTTTGTATCAATTTCGTACGGAGTGCCTATCATTGAAACAATGAGAGCTAAATTACCTCCTGCTATTGTTCCTTCGGCGCTTCCTTCAACCATGACCTCAAAATTCTCTCCGACCGGATTTTCCAAAACCAATTCATCCTGCATATTCAATGCTTTTTCAAAGCTTAATTTTGTAAATTCATCAAAATCATTAAGCATATTTGATTTCACCATCGGACCGTGAAATGTTATAAATCCACATTTTTGATTGAAATTTACATGTAAATTTGTCACATCGCTGTATCCCACAAATATTTTGGGATTACTTTTAATCAAGTCAAAGTCCAGCTTATCCATTACATGGGAGCTTGTGTCCCCACCTCTTATACACCATATGGCTTTTACTTCTTTGTCGGCAAACATTTCATTAATGTCATCTGCTCTGTCTTTTCCCAACCCCGCCGAATAACCGTGAATGGATTCATATGTGCATTTACCCATTTTCACATTGTATCCCATGTCTTCAACAAGCTTCCTGCACAAATCTGCTTCATTTTTTGTAACCGGCGAAGAAGGAGCTATAATCGCGATTGTATCACCGGAGTTTAACTTATTTGGAAATAACATTTTTCACCTCTTATTTCTGTTTTAAAATACAATATTTGTAATAATCGCTGCAGCTATCAAGCTTATAGCGTCAACAAGCAATCCTACCGACAGTGTATGTCTTACTTTTGTAACTTTTACAACTCCATAATATACCGCTATGGCATACATCGTCGTTTCCGTTGAACCCATTGCCACTGAAGACATTCTTCCTATCAATGAATCGGGTCCGTATGTATTGAACAATTCAACCATCATTCCCTCGGCTCCTCCGCCTGACAATGACCTCATTATTCCCATCGGAAGAACTTCAGCTGGCATACCGATCATATTTGTTATAGGACTCAGCAGCTTAACTAAATATCCCATTGCTCCTGACGCCCTGAAAACTCCTATGGCAGCAAGCATTGCCACCAGATATGGAATTATTCTGATTGCAGTATCAAATCCTTCCTTTGCACCTCCGACAAACACTTCATAAACCTTTACTTTCTTAATATATCCATATAACGGTATCCCTAACAGCAATGCAGGTATAGCATATAATGAAATTGTATTTAAAACTGTCTGTAACATATTATCCCTCCACACTCTCAGACTCAGATTTTTCTATATAGTTTTCAATCCTATATCTTTTCATTTTACCAAATAATTTTGCAAGTATAATTGCTGATACGGTTGATATTGTAGTAGCAAGGATGACGGGTCCTATTACTTCGGTTGCATTTGCGGATCCCGCAGCAGCTCTTAAGCCTATTACAGTTGCAGGAAGCAGGGTTACGGAAGATGTATTTATCGCAAGAAACATTACCATGGCATTTGTTGCAACACCCTTATGTTCATTCAATGTGTCAAGCTCCTCCATAGCCTTAAGTCCGAATGGAGTTGCCGCATTTCCAAGTCCGAGAATATTTGCTGCAATATTCATTATCATTGCACCCATCGCAGGATGGTCAGCAGGAACATCCGGGAAAAGTCTCTTCATAATCGGGCTTAATCCTTTTGCCAATCCCTTTATTAATCCTGCCTTTTCGGCAATGGCCATGATACCAAGCCATAATGTCATTATTCCAATTAATCCTATAGCTATTTCAACCGCTGTATTGGCAAAGTTTATTGATGCATCTGTTACAGCCTGCACATTGCCCGTAAAAATAGCAACCACTACTCCGATAACAATTAATCCTAACCAAATTCCATTAATCATTTTTTTCTCCTTTAAATTTTTTCAAATTAATATTCCATGTCATTCACCAAGCAATTATTGTGCCAATCAAATTCATTCCTTATATTTCAACATTTTTCGCACATACATATAATTTTATTTTTATAATTAGTATTTCTTTTTCCGCATTTCCGAACTGATTAAGTTAAGTATTAGGAGCACTCATTGTGATAAATGCATTTTATTGGTTTTTATTTTGCATAATAAAAATTCCGCAAAACTGAAATTTTTTCCTGTTTTGCGGAATTTTATAAATCAATATTATATTTTTTAATTTTTTCATAAAAAGAAGTCTTGCCTATTCCCAAATCCTTAATAGCAGCCTGCTTATCTCCACGATTATATGAAATAGCCGCTTCAATCGCCTCTTTTTCTGCATTTTCCAAAATTCCTCTCAAGGCTTCTGTTTTATTGCTTTCTGTCTTGACTAAATCACTTTTTTTATCAATTGATAGGTTTTTAGAAAAAATAGTCTTTCCTTCTGTGAGATTTACGGCCCGTTCAAGAATATTTTCCAATTCTCTCACATTGCCCGGGTAATTATATGATAACAGCAGTCTTAATGCCTCTCCCGATATGCCTTTTTCCTCACAGCCCAATCTGCTGCATATTGCAGGCAGCAAGTCTTTTACCAGTGCATACATATCCTGCTTTCTTTCTCTCAGAGGTGGAATCCATATCGGAAATACATTTATTCTGTAATACAAATCTTCTCTGAATCTGTTTTTTAATATTTCTTCTTCGAGATTCTTGTTCGTAGCTGCAATTATTCTTACGTTGAGTTTTATTAAATCATTTCCTCCGATTTTATAAAACGTCTTATCCTGAAGCACATGAAGAAGCTTTACCTGTAATGAAGGGGAAATTTCTGCAATTTCATCCAAAAATAATGTTCCGCCCTGAGCTGTTTCAAAAAGTCCCTTTTTCCCTCCAAGCTTGGCTCCTGTAAACGACCCCTCTTCATATCCGAAAAGCTCACTTTCAAGAAGCGAGTCAGGTATGGCACTGCAATTCACCGCAATAAACGGCTTATTCCTGTTCTCACTGTTGTCATGTATTGCTCTGGCAAGCAGATTTTTGCCTGTTCCGCTTTCTCCCAGTATGAGCACAGTGGATTTTGATTTGGAAGCCTTTACAGCTAAATTCTTGACCTGCATAATCTCACTGCTTTCACCTATCAATTCGGGCAGTAATTTTTTTGAATTTTCCTCATCAATTAATTTTCTTTCGATACGTAAATAGTTTTGCAGTGCATCATCTCTTTCCTTAATAACCTTCTTTATCTCAGAAATATCTTTTATTTTCAATACTGCACCGACCCTTTTACCGTCCTTGTTCACGGGAAACAAAGAGCATATGGTAGGTCTGCCGTTTATTTCTTTGTATTCATTTGTAAAGATTATGTCATTTCCTATTGCCGCATCATAGAATTCCTGAATAGTTGAGTTGTCTTTATGTATTTCAAATACGTTCTTTCCTATTACATCAAAAATCTCTGAATTTTCACCCTTAGCCATGAACACCCTTCCATGCAGGAGACTTCCTATGTCCTCGTTTCTGGCAGTGTAGCCCTTAGCCTGATAAAACTTCATTTTTTTACTGACAGCATCCAAAACAACAATGTGACCAATGCATTTAATGTAATCCACAACGTATCTTTCCGAATCAGCCTGTATGACAACCATCCTGTTTATGAAATCTATACATACGTAAATGCTTACACCCTTATATACGCAATCAAGCTCAAGTTTTTCGGCAGAATTATTGTTGTCACTGAATACATACCTGCAATTATTTGGTTTGCAGCTGCTGTAGGTTCCTACAGCTATAATCGCATCTCCGGTTTTTATCCTGGGGTCTTTTATGCCTATGGCTTTGAGAGATTCCGGTGTTATTCCTCCGTCATCCCTCCCCAGATATGAATCACCGATAATAACTATATCTCCTTCTTCAATTTTTCCGGAGCTGTGACTGTAATCATATTCATAATCTATGCCGAATATCTCTTTAGCCTTGCTGTTGTAGATTTGAATAGTTCCGTTACTATCTATAAATATAAAGCCTTCCGACATCATATCTGTAAATTGCTTTGTATAACTATCATTACTAAACATTTTTTCACTTTTCTTTCATTGTAATTTCTTCATCTCAATCAGTTCAAATTTTCTCCTGAATTCTTCTCTTCTTATTCCTCTGTCTTCGTATTCGCATTCACCCTCTTGATTGTCATAGGGGTCGTGCCTGAAATACTGCTTGGGAGGATCAAATTCGTGCTGAAGCTCCGAATTGGCTACCATTCTGAACGGATCAAGGTTTGAAAAATGGAAATTCCACTTGTCCATATTTCCGATTCTGAAAGCATCACCTCCGAATGACGGGTCAGCAAACATCCATCCGTAGGGTTCAATATAGAACTGTGCCCAGTCGTGAGGTCCGATATGATATGGTGTCACTGCGAGACCTGACTGCCACCTGGCAGGTATGCCCGCACATCTGCACAGCGTAATAAACAGAAGTGACTGAACTCCACAGTCTCCCTTTAAATTAAGTGCACAATATTCAGGTATATTGTTGATTGTGGAATATGCTCTCATATATGAATATTTTACATTTTGAGTTATATAATCGTATATTTTTCTCGCCTTTATCAAAGGATTTGTTTCATCACCGATTATTTCGCCTGCAAGCTCCTTGATATATGGCGTAAACATAATCTGCGGCTCAAATTCATGTGTATCAAATGCCGGCTGCTGTGATGATACCTTTGCAGGATCAGGATCATTATATTTCAGATGGCTTTCATATGAATATTCAACTGAAAACTCCATGTCTTCCTGTAATATCGTTTCAAAATAAGCCGTCCTGCTCGGATGATTTTCATAGGATATATAAACAGCCTCAGGTATAGTCTTTATTATCTTTATATTTTTCTGCTGGCAATTTGCGGGAACAGGCATGTAGACTCTTATTTTTTCTCCCACTCTTGCATATTCATCTTTTATTTTAAGAGATGCTTTTAAGCGTATGTAATACGATGCTCCTCCATTTTCCTTCATATCCCTGATGTTTGCATCTAAATATTCTGCTCTTTTATTGTCCCATCCCTCTTTATCAAACAATCTTTCTCTTAAATCGGCTCTCGTGACAAGCAGTGAACCGTAAAAGCTGTCATTGAATTTCACCTGACCGTCCACCAATATCCAATCTGCCTGACTGTCCTCCTGCAGAAATACAAGCTCTTCTTTTGTAAAATCCTTTATGTTATCCTGACACAGCTTTAACGCTTCATCGAATGTGTACGAGTATTCGTTTTTAATTGTATTGATAATTTCTTTTTCTGATTCCAGCCTTTTCCTCATGGCAACGGGAATCTGCTTATTCAGTCTCAGGTCAATCAACCTGACTGCCTCTGCAAAATTACCGTTCATTTTCATTTTAAGCACATCTTCCGGAAGATCTACTTTTAAATACTTTAAATCCTTCAATAACATTTTTTGCCCCCTGAATTATTATTCTTCGTCCTTAACTCTTTTGATTTTTGCCCCAAGATTCATAAATTTGTTTTCTATATGCTCATATCCTCTGTCTATATGGTGTATATTTGTGATCTCTGTCAGACCTTCCGCAATTAAGCCCGCGATTATCAATGCAGCTCCCGCTCTTAAATCCGTAGCTTGTACCACCGTTCCCTTCAGTTTGTCGGTACCTGTTATCCTTGCCTGCTTCTTCGTAAACTCTATGTTGGCGCCCATTCTGTTGATTTCGCTCACGTACTTGAATCTATCCTCGGATACCCCTTCAACAACTGTGCTTTCGCCTGCTACAGTTGCTAACAGCACCGTCATGGGCTGTTGAAGATCCGTGGGAAACCCCGGATACGGAAGAGTCTGAATATTGACCGGAACCAGCTCACGATTATAAAATACTCTTATGGAGTCTCCATATTCCTCTATGCCTAATCCCATTTCCTTAAGCTTTGCCGTAATCGGTTCAAGATGCTTCGGTATAATATCGTCTATGATGATATCTCCCTTTGTGGCTGCGGCAGCTATCATATATGTTCCTGCCTCTATCTGATCGGGGATAACTCTGTACGTACATCCCGTAAGCTCTTTCACACCGTTTATCCTGATAACATCTGTGCCTGCACCCTTTATATCTGCTCCCATGGAGTTCAGAAAGTTTGCAGTATCAACTATGTGAGGTTCCTTTGCGGCATTTTCAATTGTAGTACGTCCTTCAGCATATACTGCCGCAAGCATTATATTAATGGTAGCTCCTACACTAACCTTATCCAGGTATATTTTACTTCCTGTTAATTTATCCGCATGCACGCTGACTCTGCCGTCGGGAGTTATATCAACGGTTGCTCCCAGAGCCTCAAAGCCTTTTATATGCTGATCAATGGGTCTGTCCCCGATGTCACATCCGCCGGGAAGCAATGATGAACTGCTTTTAAATCTTCCGAGCCCTGCTCCTAGCAGATAATATGATGCCCTCATTTTTTTAGACAGACCGTTTTTCAGATAGCATCCCTGAACATCCGTAGAGTCCACATAAATAGTGGTATCGTCTATATATCTTGCTTCTGCTCCTAATTCCTGTAAAATATCTAAAAACACATTAACATCTTCTATATTGGGTACGTTTTGAATGGTGCATTGACCGGGACACAGCAATGTTGCGGGTATTATTGCAACCGCAGCATTTTTAAATCCACCGATGTTAACCTTGCCTTTAAGCTTTGATCCACCTTCTATAACGAATTTTGACATAAATAATTCCTCAATTCTTGTTTATTTAAATATTAATAAGTACCAGATAAAATAATTTTTTTACATAAAATCTTCATATAATGATATACTACAACTGCAATTTTTTCAATAAAAATTAATATATGCTCGGGATGATTAAATGTTTTTGCGTTCCGTCATTAAAAATAACTTTCCACACCGGATATGAATTTATTCCTGAAATGAGCTGCCAATTCTCATCTTCCATACTATAATATGACATATCAATCCTTATAATTTCCTTATTTTCCGCATCATCATAGGATAGCAGCTTCAATAAGCCTTCGGCAGCGGTAAATGTATTTATTTTATCTTCTATTTCATTTATGGCAATTATTTTCTGCATTTCAAATTTATAGATACCATTTTTATCAATGTAAAATTTCATGTATGAATTATCTACGCTTATATTATTATAGTATCTTGTGTACGTTATTAATCCTGAATCACCCTCAATGCATCTGTAGTTTTCATTAAAGCCTGACCCGTCAATATCCTTGTCCTTTAAGAAATTATTTATTTGCTCCGCAATTTTTGTATCGTCCTCTAATTTGCCGCCCGATTTTTCCCTCATGGTGTAAACGAACTTTTTGCCGTCTATTATCTCAAGGGATTCTCCCTTTTGATTGCTGTACGAAAAAACACCGTCGACAGGTTCAATTCCTTCTCCCAGATATTTCTCCAGCATTTCCTTATCTATACTGATAATTCTGTATTCAGTATACAATATGGGAAGGACGTATGTTGCTTTCGGTATTTCACAATTTATCGTTATGTTTTTTTCCTTTAAAAGATTTTCAACATCCTCAATAAAGTCCTTGTCGGACATTATATTATATTCCTCGG
>JAFACY010000306.1 GCA_023425285.1 Bacillota bacterium | reverse complement strand
ATTACTTGTATTGCAATTTATGAGCTTTCAAAAATTTACTTCGGCAATGGATTTGATTATGGCGCAATTGTCAATTACATGTTTGCAATAGCTCTTTTTATCGAAAAAATAACGGAGTACAGACATTTTTTTGATTTCTTTCTCTTTTTATACATATCACTTAACTTCTTAATATTTGTTTTTAGTAAGAAGGTTGATGCCAATAAGTTGGCCAGGATTATTTTTATAGGAACGTATGCCGTGTTTTTCATGTATCATATGATGCTGCTGAATGGTTCCCCATACGTGTGGCTGGTATATATAATTGCTTTCGGAACCGATACATTCGCATATTTCACAGGGAAAATGTTGGGACGGCATAAGCTCTATCCGGAGGTCAGTCCTAATAAAACCATAGAAGGTGCTATAGGCGGAATCATCGGGTGCACCATATTTTCTATTTTGTTTTTTAATTATTTAAGAATAAATAAATATATTTACATTATAATATTTAGTGTGAGTGCATCCATCTTTTCGATGGCAGGGGATCTCACGGCTTCAAAAATCAAAAGGGAGACAGGAATAAAGGATTTCGGATATATGCTGCCGGGACACGGCGGAATTTTAGACAGATTTGACAGTGTTCTATTTGTAGCTCCGAGTGTTTATTACTTTGTTCAGCATTTCTTATAGGAGGTATAATTTGTTAACAATAGTTGCATCTATACTTGTATTTTCTGCAATTGTGCTCGTACATGAATACGGTCATTACAAGGCAGCAAAAAGTGTAGGTATAAAGGTATATGAATTTGCAATAGGCATGGGACCTACCTTAATAAAAAAAGAAAAGAAAGGCACAGTCTTTTCCATAAGAGCGATACCCATAGGCGGATTTGTTCAGATGGAGGGAGAGGAAGAGGAAGTAAGAACTTCAACGAGCTTTGGCACTAAGACAACATGGCAGAGAGCCAAGGTAATTGCGGCAGGACCTTTTATGAATTTCATATTAGCGCTTGCTTTGTTTATAATTATTGCGTTTTCATTCGGAGTTTACGGAAACCATATTGATTATATCGATGAAAATTCAAACGAATACAGAGCCGGGCTGAGATCCGGCGATAAAATAGTATCAATAAACGATGATAAAGCATATATCTGGGAAGATATATTTTATGAGATAGTTAATCCCGATAATACACGTTATACTGTAGAGTATGAAAGAGACGGACAGTTAAAGCATGCTACAGTAGAAAATAACTACAGAAAATTAGTCGGCATATCGACTTCAATCATAGACGGAAAGGCATCGACAACAGTTTCTCCGTCAGATGTTACCTCTCCTGCTTATAAGGCGGGAATAAAGGATGGCGATAAGGTCATAAAAATAAACGATGTTAGCATAAGTACCTGGGAAGAACTGACGTCAGAGGTGGAGAAGTCGATTGAAGGAGAGCCGGTAAAGGTTACGGTGGACAGAAAAGGTGAAATAATTGATTTCAGCATCGTACCCCAGAAGCAGGTTACCGTGAAGTTTAACACTCAGCTTGAAAAGTCCTTTATGACTGCAATTTCTTCATCGGCATATAAGACTGTTTATTATATAGAGCTGATGTTCAAAACAATAAGTCAGTTAGTAACAGGAAAATTAGGCAGTGATGCCCTGGGCGGACCCATCATGGTTATATCAATGGTCGGGGAAGCGGCAGAGAGCGGATTGCTGTCACTGTTAAACCTGGCTGCTTTTATAAGTATAAACCTCGGCTTTATGAATTTACTGCCCATACCTGCACTTGACGGCAGCAAGCTGATATTCCTTCTGATAGAAGGTATAAGAGGTAAAAGAATTTCGGCAGACAAAGAAGGATACATTCATTTCATAGGCTTTGTAGTATTAATAGGCTTTATGCTGTTTATAACGTACAAGGATATATTGAGAATATTCAGATTTTAATTTTAACGATAGCACAACAATGGGTGAACAATTGTTGTGCTATCGTTTTGGAGGGTTTATGGATAAAATTATAAGAAGAAAGACGTCAAGTGTTATGGTTGGGGATGTACAAATAGGCGGTGACGCAATTATTCCCATACAATCCATGACCAATACATTTACAAAGGATATAAAATCAACCGTTAATCAGATACATCAGCTTGAGGATGCAGGTTGTGAAATTATAAGAGTTGCGGTTGCCGACATGGAAGATGCGGAGGCAATAAGAGAAATAAAAAAGCAGATACACATACCCATTGTTGCTGATATTCATTTTGATTACCGTCTTGCTTTGAAAAGCATTGAAAACGGGATAGATAAATTACGAATTAATCCGGGCAACATAGGCAGCATGGAAAGAGTCCAAAAAATTGTGGAAATGGCTAAGCCGAGAAATATTCCTATAAGAATAGGTGTCAATGCGGGCAGCGTACATAAGGAAATACTGAAAAAATATGACGGCATGGTAACATCCGAGGGAATGGTTGAATCAGCTCTGGAGCATGTAAAAATATTAGAGGATATTGATTACAATAATATAGTCGTATCCATGAAGGGGACAGACATTAAAATGACTCTGGATGCATATAGAAGCATGGCGCAGAAAAGAGATTATCCTCTTCATTTAGGCATCACACATGCAGGGACATTGTTTGAGGGAAGCATAAGATCGGCTATCGGCGTCGGAGCACTGTTAGCTGACGGTATAGGTGATACATTGAGGATATCTTTAACAGACGATCCGAGAGAAGAGGTTAAGGTTGCACGTGAAATCCTTAAAAGTCTTGAGCTGAGAAATTTCGGTATAAATTATATTACCTGCCCTACCTGCGGCAGAACAAAAATAGAACTGATTGAGCTTTCCAAGAAAATTCAGGAAGGCTTAAAGAATGTCAATAAGCCCATAACAGTTGCAATAATGGGGTGTGCCGTTAACGGTCCCGGAGAGGCGAGACAATCGGATATAGGCATCGCAGGAGGAGCGGGAGAAGCTCTGTTGTTTAAAAAGGGTGAAATCATAAGAAAAATCAAGGAAGAGGATATTGTTAAGATACTGTTAGAGGAAATTGAAAATCTTGAAATTGGATAAAGTGATTAACTATACAGAAATTGTGGTATAATTTTGTAAGCAATCTTAATTATTTTCAGAGGGAGGACGTATGTATTTAAACACATTTATCGGAGTAATGATACCGTTCGTTGGCACGGCATTAGGCTCTGCCATGGTTTTTTTCATGAAAAACGGTATGGGTAAAAAGACGGAAAAATCTTTATTGGGCTTTGCATCAGGAGTTATGATTGCGGCCTCGGTCTGGTCATTATTGATGCCGTCAATCAACATGGCAGAGGAGCAGGGGATAACTGCATGGGTTCCTGCTGCCGTAGGATTTTTGCTGGGTATATTTTTCCTGCTGCTGCTCGACAGTGTTATTCCTCATCTTCACATAAATAATGATAAACCTGAGGGTGTCACATCAAAAAGTGCAAAATTAAAAAAATCAACAATGCTTGTTCTGGCAGTTACCCTGCACAATATTCCGGAGGGAATGGCTGTAGGAGTTGTGTTTGCCGGAGTTTTGGCAGAGAATGCATTGATATCCATGGCAGGTGCATTTTCTCTTTCCATAGGAATCGCTATACAGAATTTTCCCGAGGGTGCAATTATTTCGATGCCTCTTAACAGTGAGGGATTTTCAAAGAAAAAGTCATTTGCATACGGAGCAATGTCGGGAATTGTTGAACCTATCGCTTCAATAATAACAATACTTCTGACAAGCCTTATTCAGCCGGCTTTGCCGTACCTTCTTTCATTTGCTGCAGGAGCTATGATTTATGTGGTAATAGAGGAACTGATACCGGAATCACAAAGCGGTGAGCACAGCAACATAGGAACTATAGGAGCGGCGTTCGGTTTTGTCGTAATGATGATATTGGATGTTGCATTGGGATAATTTCAAAAATAATAAAAAAAGGATTCATATCGGATGATACGAATCTTTTTTATTATCAATATAGGTGACATGCAACCCTGTGATCGCCCTGTCCCTTGAGTTCCGGTATGGATTCGGAGCATATGGGCATAGCATAAGAACATCTTTCAACAAACCGGCAGCAATTTTTAGGATTTATAGGGCTTGGAATTTCTCCCTTTAGACGTATTCTTTCCTTATTTCTTGCTATTGCCGGATCTGCTTCTGGTATTGCCGATAATAATGCCTTAGTATACGGATGCAAAGGATTCCGATACAATTCTTCTGCAGGGGACTGCTCCATAATCATTCCTAAGTACATAACGATTACTTTATCGGAAATATATTTAACTACACTTAAATCATGTGCAATAAACAGATAGGTGAGATTTCTTTCCTTCTGCAGCTTTTTAAGCATATTCAAAACCTGAGCCTGAATAGAAACATCAAGAGCGGATATGGGCTCGTCGCAGACTATAAATTTTGGATTTACAGACAACGCTCTTGCAATGCCTATACGTTGTCTTTGTCCGCCTGAAAATTCATGTGAAAATCTGGACATGTGATCCCTGTTTAATCCAACTGCTTTAAGCAATTCTTCTATTCTTTCGTCAAGCTCCTTATTGCCTATATTTTCATGCAGTCTTATACCTTCACCGACTATGTCCTTTACGGTCATCCTTGGATTCAATGAAGAATACGGATTCTGAAAAATCATCTGAGTATTTTTACAATACTCCAATTTTTCCCTGGCATTATTTTCGGAAAATATGTCTTTACCGTTGTATAATACCTTACCGCTTGTAGGCTTGTAAAGCTTCACCATGCATCTGCCTGTAGTTGATTTACCACAGCCTGATTCTCCTACCAAGCCCACAGTTTCACCTTCATATATATCAAAGGATACGTCCTCAACAGCCTTTAACGTTTCATGTCTGCTGATTTGAAAATGCTTACTCAAATTTTCTACTTTAATTAGAGGATCCATCTGATACCTCCTTCATATTTCTTTTATCCTGGATTTTACACGGTAGAGTGGATTTAGGAGCATATTCATGTTCCAGCCAGCACATTGTTTTGTGAGTATCTGATATTTTATACTCAAT
Organism: Bacillota bacterium; assembly: GCA_023425285.1. Lineage (GTDB taxonomy): Bacteria > Bacillota > Clostridia > Tissierellales > Sedimentibacteraceae > Sedimentibacter. Next base: position 3,460 of record JAFACY010000306.1, on the reverse strand, counting down.
CGGCATTGTTTTATAACAGACCTCCATTGCAAAATCACATCTTGCTGCAAACGGACATCCCACGGGCGGAGAAAACAAATCCGGAGGAGTTCCTTCAATTGGCTCCAGCTCTTCATCCTTTGATGTTTCCAGACTTGCGATAGAGCACAGGAGCCCTGAGGTGTATGGATGCCTTGTGTTATAGAACACATCATCAACCGGACCGCTTTCCACGATTTTTCCGCCGTACATAACCAGCACTCTGTCACACATTTTTGCGATTACTCCCAAATCATGAGTAATCAATATAATTGAGGTCTTAAGCTTCTTTTGCAAATCCTTCAATAAGTCCAGAATCTGTGCTTCAATTGTAACGTCCAGAGAGGTGGTGGGTTCATCTGCCACTACGACACTTGGATTTCCGACCAATGCTATAGCAATCATAATTCTTTGCTTCATACCTCCGCTTAGCTCGTGAGGGTATTGATTGTATCTTCTTTCTCCGTCAGAAATGCCGACCATTTTCAATATTTCCAATGCTTTTTCTTTTAATTCTTTTTTATTGTAAAGCTTCCTTTGTACGAAAATTTCTTCTATTTGCTTTCCTATTTTCATAGTAGGATTCAGAGAAGTCATAGGGTCCTGAAAGATGAAGCCTATTTCAACGCCTCTTATTTTTCTCAGTTCCAAATCGGACATCTTTGTTACATCCTTGCCCTTGTAAAGGATGGAGCCGCTTTCAAAAAATCCGGGAGGTTCAGGATTAAGACGTATGAGACATTGTGCTGTTACACTTTTGCCACAGCCTGATTCTCCTACTATACCTATTATTTCACCCTCATTGACATCAAAGCTCACACCTCTTACGGACTTCACTATTCCACCGTATGTCTTGAAAGAATAACTTAAATCTTTAACTTCTATTATCTTTTCCATTGCGTCACATCCTTAATTTATTCAGTGCCTCTAAGCTTAGGATCCAATGCATCTCTTAATCCGTCACCTAAAAGATTCAGGGCCAACATGGTAGTACATATAAAGAATGATGGTATAAACAGCTGATAAGGATGAATTCTTAAAAGCTTAGCACCTGATTTCGCTAAAATACCCCAGCTGCACTCCGGCGGAGCTATGCCCAGCCCTATATAGCTTAAAAATGCTTCATTGAATATTGCTCTCGGAACAGCCATTGTAAGATTTGTGATAATCAATCCCATAACATTAGGTATTATATGCTTAACGATAATTGAAAAATCACTTACTCCAAGTACCTTGGCAGCGGATACGAAATCCTGCTCCTTCAGCCTCAGCACTTCACCCCTTACAAACCGGGCGGTACCTATCCATCCCACAATAACCATGGCTATAATCAAGGAGATTATTCCTTGCCCTAAAACCACCATTACCAATATTGAAACTATCAGATAGGGAATTCCGTACATTACGTCGATGATTCTCATGAGAACAGAATCCAATGTACCGCCGTAATATCCCGATATACCTCCAATAAGACCGCCTATGACAGTATTTAATATTGTGGCTATAAAGCCTATTGACAATGAAACTCTTGCACCTCTCCAAAGTCTGGTCCACAAATCTCTGCCTAATTCGTCAGTACCAAACCAGTGTTCTGATGATATGAATTGATTCATCTTTGCAGAGTTTATTTCGGTGTAGCCATATTTATTCATCATAGGTCCGAATATTGCTAACAAAGTGTAGAGAATTATTATCATCAATCCGGCAAAAGCAATCTTATTTTGCTTTATACGTCTCCATGCATCCTTCCAATATGTTAAATTAGGACGGGTGATTGCTTCCATTTTTTCAATATTTTTACCGACTCTCACAAACTGTGATTTATCTAAGTTCTTCTCGATTTCTAAATTTGTCATTTTGCACCTACTTTCCTGCAACCCTTATTCTCGGGTCGATCAATCCGTACAATATATCAACAATCATGTTGGCTAATACCAGAAATACTCCGTAAAATACCGTCATTCCCAGAACCAGTGAGTAGTCCAGATTCTGTACGCTCTGTACGTAATATTTACCCATGCCGGGGATGGCATATATGGATTCTATTACGAATGTTCCCGTAAGAACAGCTGCTACTGTAGGTCCCAGCACTGTTACTACAGGCATGATTGCATTTCGCATCTGGTGCTTGTAGGTTATTCTAAATTTTGAAATACCCTTGGACCTTGCGGTCTTGATGTAATCCTGCTGAACAACCTCCAGCATGCTGGCACGCATCAGTCTTGAAACCATGGCTAAGGTGTAAAAGCCCAAAGCAATGGAGGGGAGTATGGTGAATTTAAGCCCTTGATATTGTGCAACAGGCAGAAGCCCCCATTTTATTCCGAAAAAGTATTGCAGCAGTGCTCCGATTATAAAGTCAGGCACCGAGGTACCAATTATTGCTATTATTACACAGCCGTAATCCAAAGCCTTACCTCTGTATAATGCGGCTATAATTCCTAAAACAATTCCAAGTGATATGGAAATGGACAATGCACGCATACCTAAGTCAAAGGAGTAGGGGAAGGATTCAGCTATTATTTTATTTACTGATTGATTTACGTATTTTAAAGAATAACCAAAATCACCCTTCATTATGTTTTTCAGGTATGTGAAGTACTGCACAATTAACGGCTTGTCAAATCCATAGTATCTTTCCATGTTTGCTTTGATTTCGGGAGTCATTTTGTCGCTTTGAAATGGGTCGCCCGGCATTAAACGTACGAGTATAAAAACAACGGTTACCAATACCAGGATAGTAATAAGGGAAATTCCCAATCTTTTTAAAATATATTTACCCATATTTTCACCTCAATTATTAAAGCTCTATCAGATCCCTGCATGAGCTTGTTAAACTTTCGTTTCCGTCTTTGGTAATCAATATCTGATCCTCTATGCGGACGCCGCCCCAATTTGGTATATAAATACCGGGTTCAATTGTAATTACATTGTTTTCCTGTAAAATTTCAGTTGATTTAGGTCCCATAAACGGTACTTCATGAACAAACAATCCTATACCGTGACCGATACCGCTGTAGTGATACTGAAAATATTCCGTATCCTTGATAGCTTGAATTGATGCTTCGTAAACCCTTGTTGCGGGAGTACCGGGCAGCATGGTCTTTGTTGCATCCTCAACCATTTTTTTCTCCAGATTGTAGACCTTACGCTGTTCTTCGGTTGCTTTTCCGACTACTACGGTTCTTGTCATATCAGACAGGTATCCGTTAAAGCCGCATCCGTAATCCATCAGTACAAAATCACCATATTCGATTGTTTTGTTTGATGGTATACCGTGCAGCAGGGAAGTCCTCTTACCCGAAATCAATATATTTCCGTAAGGCTTTGTATCAGCGCCTTCCATTACCATGTAATGAGACAACCTTGAAGCCAGTTCTTTTTCAGTAACACCGATACGTATATCTTTAATAATTCTGTCAAAAGCTCTGTCTGCTATTTC
>JAFACY010000097.1 GCA_023425285.1 Bacillota bacterium | reverse complement strand
TTATTTATGTATTATTTTCCTGCTAAAGCATTGTTAACAGCTTCCATTATAGCATTGCTTGTAACAGTAGCTCCAGCTATCACATCAACCTTTGTTGAGTCAGTTTCAGCTATCTTACCTGGTAATTTTTCAATTGCTTCAGATCCTATACCGGGAGTTTCGCCTGCGCCTTCAGCTTTAACTTCTGTTATATCATTACCCTTAACAGTTACTGTAACCTTAACTTCTCCGCCAAATCCATTGGCAGTACCGGTCAATGTCTTAGTTTCCCCGCCTGCAGCCGGCTTATCATTAGAGCATCCTGCAAAGCTGAACAAAACTAAAACCAAAACCAATAATAAAGATACTTTTTTCATATCTACCTCCTTTCAAATACTTGAGGGACATTCCTCCTATCCCTCAGAGACTATCACTCTCAAAATGAGGTGTGTCCCTTTTCCTATTACTATAAAATTATACCACAATTTCTCAGAAAAGGAAGTATAGTTATTTTATTAACAGTGTCCTATTTTGCCTGACCAGCCAAGCGTCAAACTTCGAAAGAAACCGGAGCACAAAGCATGCCGAAGAACAATTAGAATGTTTTTGGGATAGTTACATATATAGGTATAACAAGGATATGAGTATGTATGCAAATATTGTATATATGCAATTTTAGATTCCAGTTTTTAACAGATGCTGCAATTTCAACAGAAACTTAAATTTATGACAAAAAGCTTTTGTAATAAGTTAAACGAAACCATACGATTCTATGAGTTCATGCTTTTTGGAAACTGCATATATTGGTATTAATTATACATTATGTTACCTTTATATAGGTTTAAGATGGTAAAAAATGTGCAAACAATATTATAACATTATGACAATATAACATTATGACAATAACAAACAATGTTTAACAAACAATGTTTATACATTATTATCCTATTCATACAAACTCCTGCTTGATACAATATGCCTTGTTATCATTATATTCGGCAATGCTGATATTGCTACAAAAATTCAGGGTGTTGTCCAAATTGCACCCCGACAAGGGGACGCCCGACAAGGGGACGTTTCATTTGTCCTGCAATTTTAATATGAGAACATTTATTTTTAAAAAGTTGAATTTATTGTAAAAAAATGGTATAATTTAATCGCATTACTTTTAGGACTTATCATAATAAAAAAATATACCGAGGTGACATATGCCCAGAAAAGCAAGAATAAAAAGCAATACAGGAATATATCACATTATGCTAAGAGGAATAGACAAAAGAAATATTTTTTTGGATAACGAAGATAAACTAAAATTTATCAGTGATATTAAAAAAGCAAAGGAAAAAGCTGATTTTAATATGTTTGGATATTGTCTGATGGATAACCATGTGCACTTGTTAATGCAGGAAAGTGAAGAAATAGGAACAAGTGTTAAGCGTATAACTGTCGCTTATGCAGGATGGCATAATAAAAAGTATGACAGGATCGGTCATTTGTTACAGAATAGATATTTAAGCGAACCCATAAATTGTGAACAATATTTGCTTACTGTTTTAAGATACATTCACCAAAATCCCGTAAAAGCAAGAATTGTTGATAATGTAAATAAATACAAATGGAGCAGTTTTGGAGAATACTATTTATTTTATAATGGAGAAAAAACCTTTATAGACGGTAATTTAATTCAAAACTATTTTAATACATTTGAAGAATTCAATTCTTATACGAATGAATTTTCTAAAGACGAATATCTTGATATTAAACCCACAAAATGCAGTGATAAAAAAATGACTGATATAATAATAAATACTTATAAAATAAAAACTTTATCAAATTTAGATATTGATAAGAAGATAGAAATTATCAAGAAAGTCTATAGTAATGAAAACACAAGCATCCGGCAATTAGGAAGAATCTTCGGACTGAGTAAAACTCTCGTCGAAAACACCCTTAAAAAGGACAAATGAAGCGTCCCCATGTCCCTGCCCATGTCCCTGCCTGCCCATGTCCCTGCCTTTGCTGTCATGTTCGCAGGATGTGCCCTGTTTTTAAAACCTCAGTAACAAATCCACTATCATCTTGGGATGAATCCAAAAGAACAGGCTCTATATCTGCACTTATGTTTCGACGAAGCCGATATAACTGTTTATATATCTCAAGGTAGTCGCCTGTAAAGTTATTTAATATCACTGCAATATCAATATCACTATCAGCCTTTGCAGTGCCTTTCGCATAAGAACCAAAAAGAACAACCGCCTGGGGATTTAACAGCTTTACAACTTCCAAAGCATATTGCTCTGCAAGCTTTACAACTGTTTCTTTATCCAACATAGTAATTCCTCCGTTTCTTCTAAAATAGCCTTACACCTGTCCTGTGTTAACGTTGCTACCAGTTTATCTCTTTGCTCAGGATATCGAGCAGCAATATTTAAGGGATCAAGAATATCCAATAAATCTTTTTGACTTTCATTCATTAGTTCATAAATATCAGCAATTTGTGCTAATTTCATTAGTCCATGTATTTTTGGAGGTAAAATATCATTTTTAGAAATTATGGCTTTTAATGCCTTTTCTATGGTTTGATGACACATAAAGCCAACATAAAGATATCGACCTGTTTGCAACATTGCCTTTGACGTTTCAATGTCATATTCAGCTAAATCCAGCCAGTATTGTATCTTACTGTTCATTTATACTACCTCCTCATCAATTTATTCATATTCATACTTGCAATTACAGCATACCATATTGCAAAATAAAGGTCAACAATTGCTTAGTTTCTATTTTATCAAGCCATTAAAAAAGACAAATGAAACGTCCCCTTGTCCTCCCCTTGTTCAAGGGTACAATTTGATGTGCTCCTTCTGTTTTAATAGGTAGTGTATTGCAGGCTGCTGTTCTTATCCTTCTAAGCCAATAGTAGTAACTTGTTTGATTAATACCTTGTTCAGTACACCATGACTTAACTGTCTGTCCACTGCTTCGGCATTCTCTGATAATCTCTATCCATTGTTTCATTTTAATTTCACTATCTATTTTTCGAGTATCCATAGTCTAATCCTCCGTTAAAGTTTTTCAAGTTACTTCAAAAACTTTATTTACTTTAATTCAGACTATTATCTCTATTAATTTAATCTCTTTCAATACACTTTCTTATTTGGCACTTACACTTTAGCAGCTTTTTTGTGATGTTTCACTACGGTCTTTTTTTCAGCGCTTACAGACAAATGAAGCGTCCCCTTGTCCTTCCACATCAGCCATAATTTTTTTAGGAGTTATATTATTAGTATATGACCCATCTCCCAATTGACCGTAAAAGTTGTAACCCCATACATATAAGT
>JAFACY010000067.1 GCA_023425285.1 Bacillota bacterium | reverse complement strand
GGCAGAATTGCAATTCCGTCTCTTGCTTCCTTTGGTATAACCTTGTCGTCAAAACCAAGTTCCTCATAAGAGCACATCATTCCGTAGGAAGGAAGTCCTCTGAAATTGGATTTCTTTATTTTCAGACCGTTAGGAAGCTCAGCTCCTTCAAGACATACGGGAACAACGTCTCCCACATTGACATTTTTAGCTCCGGTTATTATCTGAACCGGTTCATCTCTGTTTATATCTATTTGTGTAACGATAAGCTTATCTGCATTCGGATGCTTTTCGATTTCAAGGATTTTTCCCGTAACAACATTCGTTACCTGTTTTTCATAATCTATAACTGCATCGACATGTGATCCTGTAAGAGTAAGCTTATCGGACAATGTTTTATCGTCAGTATTTATTTCAACATATTGTTTCATCCATTTAATAGGCACTAACATTTTCTTACCTCCTAAAACTGTTTTAAGAATCTTACATCATTTTCGAACAACAACCTGATGTTAGGAATTCCGTACTTAACCATTGTAACTCTGTCGATTCCCATGCCGAAGGCATAGCCTGAATATATTTCAGGATCAATTCCGCAGTTTCTCAGAACGTTGGGATGTATCATGCCACAGCCCAAAAGCTCCATGCTCCAGCCTGTTCCTCTGCATGCAGAACAACCCTTGCCCATGCATATGTGACATGAAACGTCAACCTCTGCGCTGGGTTCCGTAAACGGGAAGTTATGAGGTCTGAAACGAGTTGTTACATTATTTCCGAATAATTCCTTGACGAACTGGTCAATGGAATCTTTTAAATTTGCCAGCGTAACGCCCTTATCAACAACTATACATTCCATCTGATGGAACATAGGTGAATGAGTATCGTCAACATCATCAAATCTGAATGTTCTGCCTGTGCAAACCGCTCTGATCGGAAGCTTGTTTTCTTTGACAGCTTCCTTCATGGTTCTTATCTGTACAGGTGAAGTATGTGTTCTTAATATAAGGTCGTCTGATATGTAAAATGTATCGGACCAGTCTCTTGACGGATGATCATAGGGTGCGTTCAGGTCATCAAAGTTGTTGGCAACAGTCTCAATTTCGGGACCGCTTACCACATCATAACCCATGCGCATGAACACACTTTCCAGCTCTTCCTTTGCCTGCAGCAAGGGATGTCTTCTTCCTGTTTCCGGAACTCTGCCCGGCATCGTAATGTCAAGAATTTCTGATTTAACCTTTTTTGAAGCTTCAAGAGCGTTGATTTTTTCTTTAATCACTCTCATTTCTTCTTCTATTTCCGCCCTCACTTCATTGGCAAGCTTACCCATCTCCGGTCTTTCCTCTTCAGACAAGCTTCCCATTGACCTTAAAACTGCGGTCAATTCTCCTTTTTTTCCTAAGCACTGAATTCTAACCTTTTCTATATCTGCATTGTCAGTGCATTCTTTTAACTGTTTTAACACATCTTCTTTTAATTTTAAAAGCTGCTCTTTCATAATTACTCCTTTCATTAAGTAAATAAAAAAACCTCGACTCTCAATAAGAGGCGAAGTTCGCGGTACCACTCTTTTCACCTTCGGATTTCAGATTAACCGAAGGTCTCATTTTATTAACGGCTTTACCGTGCAGGACTACTGAATTCATCCCGCAAGCTCCAAAGTGAATGTTCGGTACAAAATGTTTAAAATCATTTTCAGCCAAGATGATTTCTCTCTGATAACATTCAGCTCATACCTACTGTGCTTTTTCATAGCTTTTATTACAATTTTCAATTAAATAAGATTATAGCAAACATAAATTGATTTTACAACAGTTTTTTTCTGATTTCGTAAATACATATGCCTGCCGCTATAGATGCATTCAGAGACTCGGCTCTTCCCGGCATTCTTATGGTTATATTTAAATGGGAATTTTCGACAATTTCCCGGGAAACGCCCTGTCCTTCATTTCCTATTACAACACATATTTTATTTTCTTCATGTATATCATCAAATGAATGGTCTGATTCCACAACAGTTGAAACTATTTTAAATCCATTGTTCTCCAAAGATTTTATTATGTCCATGTCTGAATCCATATAAACAAGCGGAACTCTGAATACAGCTCCGGCAGTTGCTCTCACAACCTTTGGATTATGAGCATCGACACAGCCCTTGTTTAAAATGACGGCGGCAGGTCCGAAGGCATCGGCAGTTCGGATAATTGTCCCCAAGTTGCCGGGGTCCTGTATCCTGTCACACATTATTATAAATCTGTAGTTTTTAAGGATATGGTCCGCATCGTATTCATTTTTACCAACCACGGCTATAACTCCCTGGGCATTGATTGTGTCAGCCGCACTTTTAAAAATATCCTCATCGCATACATGAGCTTCAAGACCAAGTTCAACAGAATAATCGTACAATTCTTTCACATCCTGCTTATTTAGTGACTGCTCGCTGAACAATAAATATATTATATTCTGCTTTTCGCTGATTGCTTCACAGACAAACTTAATTCCTTCAACTATGAATGTATTTTCTTCTTCTCGCTTCTTTCTTGCGCCAAGAGAACGAACATATTTAATTTTATTGTTATCTTTGCTTTTTATCGTATCCATATTGTACCTTCATATATTAAAAAAGAAAGACTGTATCACTTACAGTCTCAATTCTCTTATGCTCTTACCTGGTCTACCAAGCTTGTAAAGCCTGATGGATCGTATATAGCCATTTCTGATAACATTTTTCTGTTTATTTCAACATTGCTTTGTTTTAAAAGATTTATGAATTTGCTGTAAGATAATCCGTTTTGTCTTGCAGCAGCATTAATTCTTGCTATCCAAAGCTGTCTGAATTCTCTTTTTCTTAACTTTCTTCCCACGTATGCGTATGAAAGTGACTTCATAACTGCCTGGTTTGCTGTTTTATATAATTTACTCTTTGCTCCGTAGTAACCTTTAGCAAGTTTCAATATTTTTCTATGGTTTTTCTTAGCATTTACAGCTCTTTTAACTCTTGCCATTTTAAATTTCCTCCTGTGACAATTCTTATATTAGTATGGTAGTATTTTACTGATTCTGTCCATATCGGCACTTGAAACTAATGTGCTTTTTCTTAAGCTTCTTATTGATTTAGAGGCTTTCTTACCTGTAAAGTGATTTTTACCGGCTTGTGATCTTTTAATCTGACCGCTTCCTGTTTTCTTAAATCTTTTTGCTGCTGATCTGTTAGTTTTTAATTTTGGCATAACAGTTCCTCCTTAATGTTATTTTTTAGGCACTAAAAACATAGTCATGTTTTTGCCCTCTACTATTGGTTGCTTATCTATAACAGCATATTCTGATGTTAATTCTGCAAATTGCATCAATACTTCTTTCCCTGCATCCATATGTCCAAGCTCTCTGCCTCTGAAACGAACAACAACCTTTACCCTGTCACCGTCTTCAAGGAATTTACAAGCATTTTTTGCCTTAACATTTAAATCGTGATCCACAATGTTCGGAGTCATTCTGATTTCCTTTACATTGATGACCTTTTGTTTTTTCTTGGATTCTTTTTCCTTCTTAGCCTGAGCATATTTATATTTGCCGTAGTTCATGATTCTGCATACCGGTGGCTCCGCATTCGGAGACAC
>JAFACY010000304.1 GCA_023425285.1 Bacillota bacterium | reverse complement strand
GTTGTATACTGCTCACTTAACGGCTTGTCTAATCCGTACTTAGCTTCAAGCATCTTCGTTACCTCAGCGCTTGGAGATTTTTCCTTCAGAAAAGGACCTCCTGGAATACTGTGCATTGTAAAAAATGTAATAGTTATTATTAAGAAAATAGTAACAACTGCAAGGGCTAACCTTTTACAAATATATAATGCCAATTTTGAACTCATTATAATACCTCCAATTATAATTACAGAAATATTAGGGAAAATTTCTTTTGTGGTATATGATTATTCATACCCGCATTTTAAATATTCTCTTACAATTAATGCGTAAATCATTATATCACAACAAAATTCATATTTCAATATTTTTTATTAATATGCTCAAAGTGAATATTCATGTAACGGAAATCGTTTATCTTAATATAGAAAACGCATTCAAATATTAAGCCTGCCATATTTTAGTACATGTTTGAAATTAAAATAACTGTATCTATATACATATTTTCTCATTTTTCACAAAATTGCAAACATTTTTCCGCATTCAAAAAACATATTTTGTAAATAATACGCGAACAAAAAATTAAATTCTCCGATGCCATTCAGAATCTTGCCGGAGAATTTAATTTTCAGCAAATTTGATTCTCCGGTCTGATTCATAAGTCTCAATTTTGTTTTATTTAATTTTTTCAAGAATACTAATCAATAAATTATATACATTTTCTACCGATTGTATGTCTACATGTTCATTTGGTGAATGAGCATCAAAAGCATCGGGTCCCATCGATATTGCATCCAGACCTGGAATTTTCTCCATTAATAGTCCGCATTCCAATCCGGCGTGTATTGCCACAACCTCAGGCTCTTTACCGTAAACAGCCTTGTAGCTTTCCACACAAATGTCTCTTATCTCCGATTTCTCTTTAAACTCCCATCCTGGATAGAATCCTGAAACACGGCACTCTATACCCAGACTCTCACCTATTTGCTTCATAATAAACGCTACATTTTCCGTCATAAGAGATTTTACGGAGCTTCTTGACTGATTATGGAGAGTTATGTATTTTTCATCCTGAGTAATAACTCCTAAATTGTTTGAGCTTATAACAAGATCAATAACCGTACTTCTTGACAGCACTCCGTTCGGAATCATATTCATGGCAGCTACGGTCTTTTTAAACACATCTTTATCCAGCACGGCAGCTTCCGCACCGATATCTTCAAGCAGTACAACAACAGCGGGATCGGTTGATACATATTCATTTTTCAATATTTCATTCCAAAACTCAACCTTGATTTTAACCGCTTCAGAGTCGTTAATTGCAATATATGCATTGGCCTCTCTCGGTATTGCATTACCCTTTGAACCTCCGGATATATTTATCAAATCTATATAATCATATAAATCATAAAGGATTCTGCCCATTATTTTGTTGGCATTTCCTTTTTCTTTATTTATATCCATGCCTGAATGACCTCCTGAGAGACCCTTTACACTGAGCTTGAAGCAATTCTTTTTCACATCCTGATATTTTACGGGGATTTTAAATTCAGCTCCGCATCCGCCTGCACAGCCGCACGTAAAGACTTTTTCGTCCTCGCTGTCTAAATTTAAAAGGTACTTGGCCTTAAAAATGCTTCCGTCAACTTTTTCGGCACCGGTCATACCCTTTTCTTCATCCGTGGTTATTAAAACCTCAAGTGCAGGATGGGATAAATCATCTGAATCTAAAACAGATAATGCATATGCAACAGCAATACCATTATCTGCGCCCAATGTAGTTTCGGTTGCATAAATACATCCGTCCTTTATTCTGAGCTTTATAGGGTCCTTGCTGAAATCGTGCTGAACTCCTTCGTTTTTTTCACACACCATGTCCATGTGTCCCTGCAGCATAACAACAGGTGCATTTTCATAGCCCTTCGTCGCAGGTTTTTTTATGATTATATTTAAATAATCATCCTGTATAACATCCCAGCCCTTAGATAAACTCAAGTTATATAAATAGTCCGAAATTTCTTTTTCTTCTCCTGAGCCTCTTGGTATTTTTGAAATTTCTTCAAAATAATAAAACACTTTTTCCGGCTTTAAGCCTTCCAATACTCTTTCCATTTCATCCTCCTATTTTTTATTCTACCTTCCCTATTCTGTTTAACGGGAAAAACCTGAATACTACATTCCCGATTATTTTGTTTCCTTCAATATATGGTTTTACCCAATAGCGTGCATCTTTAGAAATAGGTCTGTTGTCTCCAAAAAACAAATAATGATTTTCAGGAACATTGAATATTTTTGATATACCTTCGGCATTGGTTACATACGGTTCATTAAGCTTCTCTCCGTTTATGTAAACACTGCCGTCTTTTTTTACCTCCACGGTTTCACCGGGCAGACCTATCAGTCTTTTAACAAGTCGTTTTTCTTCTAACTCATCCGATTCAAAAACCAATATATCTCCTCTTTCGGCATCTTTTATATCGAATAATTTATTGATATACAATCTGTCTCCTGGCATTATTGTCGTTTCCATAGAACCGGTGGGTACTGTTACTAGAATAAAGATAAACTTATTCAGCAGCAGTACAATAACCAAAGCAGTAAGAACGGGAACAACCCATTCCTTAACAAAATATCTCATTCCTTCACATCCATTCCTTTAATTAACGAGCTCACTCTACCTTCCCTATTCTGTTCAAAGGGAAGAATCTGAAAATCACATTTCCTATTATTTTACTTTCTTCAATGTATGGTCTTTCCCAATATCGCGCATCAAAAGAAAGAGGTCTGTTATCACCAAAAAACAAATAATGATTTTCAGGAACATTAAATATTTTTGATATGCCCTCGGCATTTGTAATATATGGTTCGTCTAACTTCTCACCATTTATATAAACGCTGCCGTCTTTTTTTACTTCCACGGTTTCACCCGGCAGACCTATCAATCTTTTTACAAGACGTTTTTCCTCTAATTCATCGGACCTGAAAACTAATATATCTCCTCTTTCAACATCCTTTATATCGAACAGTTCATTGACATATAATCTATCCCCCGGCATTATTGCTGTTTCCATAGATCCGGTAGGTACCGTCACTAAAATAAAAATAAATTTATTCAATAGCAATACTATGGCCAAGGCAACAACAACGGGAACAATCCACTCCTTGACAAAATACTTCATTGCTTCACATCCATTTCATTCAATTATTGCAATATATCACCGAAAACACGCAAAAAGTTTCCGCCTATAATTAATTTCGCATCATCTTCAGATATACCTCTTTTTAGTATTTCTTCGGTTAACAGCAATACGTCGGCATGTGAGCTCAGGCTGTCATTATTGTGAGGTTCAAATTTAAATTTCATTTCGCTTTCATAATAGCTGTTGCATAAATCAAAGCCATACCCTACATGAGAAGCCCCGACCAGTTTAACCATGTATTCTATGTGATCAGCCAGTTTCTTGATGGGATCATCTCCCTGGACTACTCCGGCTATAGTCTTATATGCATTAATTCCTATTACACCATTTCTTTCGGCAATTGCTTTTATTTGCTCGTCCGTAAGATTACGCATTCTACCATGTAATACTCTTGAATTGGAATGAGAAGCAATAAATGGCTTATTGGTAAATTTCATTATGTCCCAGAATCCTTCATCATTTAAATGGCTTACATCTATAAGCATATTTAATTCTTCCAGTCTTCTTACAGCCTTAACACCAAATCTTGTAAGACCGCCTCTCTGTCCTTCATCAACGGGACTGAAGCTGCAGCCGTCAGCAACATAGTTTCTCCTTGACCATACTAAACCGGCAGCTCTCACTCCCAATTCATAAAATATTCTTAATAATCCTATATCATTGCCTATGGGATCCAGTCCTTCGAACGACAATATAATTCCTATTTTATTTTCTTTTATACAACTTTCAAGCTGAGCCTTGTTCTTAATTAAAACAACCTCTCCGCCGCATGTTTCTATGTCTTCCATCAAAGCGTTGATTTGTCCCAACGCAACTCTTAATCCCATTTCGGGCAAAAATATATCATCTATATATAAAGATGACACAACAATGTTAAAACCACCCTTTTTGAAATTTTCAAGATATCTGTTTTTTATTACTTCTTTTTCTCCGGCTAAATATCTGTTATATATTTCACCGGCTAAATCTAAATGCGTATCAATAACCACATTGTTTTTATGTAAATTTATAGCAGCATTTTTAAAGTCCATCTATTTCTCCTCATGCATTAATTTATAACCTAATTATAAATAATATATTAAAAATTTACAAGCTTTATTAATCAAGAAAGGATTTGTGGTTTTCACAAATCCTCTGTCTGATGATGAAATCATTATTTATTTTTTATTATTTTAATTTCTTTTGAAGCCTGATTTAATACTTCATTGCCGTTTTTGGTTACCGCAATGATATTTTCTATTCTCATTCCGAATTTGCCCGCTATGTATATACCCGGCTCAACGCTGAATACCATTCCCGGTTCAAGATATCTTTCATTGCTTTTCTTTATGTCCGGAGCTTCATGAACAGAATATCCTATACCGTGTCCGAGACGGGTGAAGAAATTCTTTTCATATCCTGCGTTTACGATAATATCTCTTGAAGCCTTGTCAACATCAGGTATGTACGCTCCGTTGACAGCAGCCTTTTCTCCTGCTTCCTGAGATTCAAGAACTATTTCATAGACCTTTCTTTCTTCTTCTGATATATCGCCTACAAAGACTGTTCTCGACATATCCGAGCACATGCCGTTGTACTTGCAGCCCCAGTCTAAAATTATTATATCTTTTTCCTGTATAACCCTTTGGTCCGAGTTATAATGAGGATATGATGAATTAGGTCCGGAGCACACCATTGTGAAACCTTCATCTGCACCCTTTTCCTTGAAAATCTCATTCATCTTTCTTGCTATATCGGCTTCCTTTATACCCGGTCTGATGAATTTTAACAATTCTTCATAGGATTCATCTGTTATGCGTGCTGCCATCCTTAGATTATTAAGCTCAGTCTCATCCTTTATCATGCGCATTTCTTCAAGCAATGGCTTTCCGTTAACAAATTTAACATCCATAGCCTCCATTATCTGAAGAATGAGGAATGCTCTTTCTGTTGAATTAACTGCGATTGTTTTTCCTATAAGTCCGTTTTCTTCAAATGCTTTTCTGACTGTATCGGTAAATAAGTCTCCGTCAAACCATCCGTAAACCTTTATGTCCGGTCCCAGTACCGCTTGTACCTCTTCTACGGTCAGAAGATTGCAAACATAAAAATATGTTCCGTCTTTCTTAATTATCAATGCCTGGAATCTTTCACACAAATGTGTGTTGTGATCCATTATAAATTCCATTTCCTCCGACGGAGCTATGAGTATTGCATCAATATTTTTGTCGTTCAAAATCTTTACTAACCTGTCAAAATACTCTTTCCTCACTTTAAACCTCCTTTTAACGATTGGAGAACAATTGCGGAACAATAGCAGAACAATTGTAAACCATAGTTCCATTATTCTCATATATTAAAATATATATCATTATATATCTTATACCAATAAAAGACAATACATATAAAACTCGGCATAACTATTGTTCTCCTATTGTTACACAACTGATGGTTCTAAAATCAAATTGCCGGTTTTAAATCTGTTTAAATTTAACATGCTTACATCAATGGTTGGTTTTTCTCCTAAAATCATTTCGGACATAACAACTCCCGTTATAGGTCCGAACATAAATCCGTGACCGCTGTAGCCAACAGCAAGGTAGAAGCCTTCCACATTTTCAGCTTTATCGTAAATAGGCTGCTTGTCGGGAGTCATGTTGTATAATCCTGCCCATTGTCTCACCATTCTCAGCTGCATGATAGGAGGCAGAACCTTTTCAATTGTCTTAGCCATTTCTTCGGCAAAATGCCAGCTTGATGTAACTCTTAAGTCTCTCGGCTCATTTTCATCGCCTCTGCCCATTATGAATGACCCCTCAGGTGACTGCTGAATATAGAAATTCATACCGAAGGACATAACCATAGGACCCTGCATCTGCTCAACCGGCTCTGTAACAAGAATCTGGTGTCTCTCCGAATATACAGGTATATCCAATCCAACCATATCACTTATTTTTTTAGAATGTCCGTTTGCTGCATTCACTACAATGTTTGTTGAGATGAAACCGTTATTAGTTTCAACACCCACAACTTTATTGTTTTCCACCTTGATATCTGTTGCTTCTGTAAATGTATAAAACTCAACGCCTAATCTTTTAGCTGCTCTGTAAAATGCATCCGTAGTTTTAAAAGGATTCAGGAATCCGTCTTTTTCGCAAAACGCAGCACCCTTTAATACATCTGTATTCAGATATGGAACAATTTCTCTTGCTTCCTGCAAAGTTACCATTCTTGAAGGAATACCAAGACTGTTCTGAAGCTCTATATTTTTTCTGAATTGAATCAATTCTTTTTCTGTGTCCGCAACAAGAAGGTAGCCTTCCTGTTTAAATTCAACGTCTCTTTCATATTCCAGAATTTCATTGGCATGCTCAAAGAATTCTATACTCTTCTTTGCTATTTTGCAGTTCATTTCTGTTCCCCACTGCATTCTCACACCTGCTCCGCATCTTCCCGTCGAACCGCTGCAAATGTAGTTTTTATCTATTACAACAATATCCTTTACGCCCTTCTTAGCTAAATTATAAGCTATGGAGCATCCGGATATGCCGGCTCCTATAATAACAACTTCAGCCTTATTCCTCATCCTTTTTTCCCTCCTTTGCTATCAAGCCCAATTTCACTCCAACAACCGGAGGTCTTGTAGTCTGGAATTTTATGTCCTTAATATTCTGACCGGTCATATTTGCGATTTCTCTCATTACAAGCTGTCCGCATGTCTTTCCCTGACACGGTCCCATTCCGATACGTGTTATTCTTTTTATTTCGTCATATGTTACATAACCGTCGTTAATCAGATCTCTTACCTGTTTTAATGTAACATCGGAGCATCTGCAGATTATTGTATTTTCATCCATCATTTTACCTCCACCTTAATATTTCTTAATTCGTATAAGTATTTTCTGTCTGCTTCCACAGTGACAATCGGAGTTCTGTCAAATGATTTGGGATTTAATACACCCACGACCTTAACATCAGTTATATGTCTTCCTTCTCTGTCCAGTCCCATAACAATGTCTCCAACCTTAGGCAGCGGTAAAAATTCATACGGCATCCTTATTAAGACAGTTGATTCGGATTTGGAACCGTCAACTATCATAATTGCAAGTCCCGGACATTTAGTGAGACAAATTGCACAGCCGGTACAATTATCAGAACAGACAGCCGGTATTGTATTTATATCCTCACCTATATTTATTGCATCAAATTTACATGAAGTTTCACATGGGTTACATGGTATTTCCTTGTAGCATTCTATAACAGCAACAGGTCCCTTGTTAATTCTTTCTATAGAAGGGAATTTCCCCATTACCATCTCTTTACTTGGTATTCCGGTTTTTTCAAACATCATTGCCTCCTGCTATACTACTATTTGTTCAATACCTGATAATATGTGCTGTCCCACAGGTCCCGAACGAAGTGCGTCTAATTGTTTTACAAAGTCATTTTTTCTTTCATCAAAGTCTTTTGCATTGTGTCCTATTTTTTCTGCGGCACAAAGACCCGCCAGATATCCTTCAACCATTGCCGCACTTGCTTCCTCAACACCTGTTGCATCTCCGGCAGCAAATACATTTTCAACCGTTGTTTCATAATTTTCATTTCGTACGGGAACAAATCCGCTGAGCTGAGGAATATATTTCATCTGACATCCTCTCATGGCTAAAAGCTCGTTAAGTGGAGTAAGTCCTACGGAAATACACATAACATCCACATCGAACTCTTTTTCTGTTCCTTCTATGGGCTGGAATTTATCGTCCACCTGACATATTACGGCTTTTTCGATGAAATCCTTACCTATGGCTTCTTTTACAGTGTGTGATGTTAAAATCGGCACACCCATTCTTCTTATTTTTGAAGCATGAACCAGATATCCTCCTATTTTAGGAGCTGCATCCAATATTGCAACAACATCCACACCCGCCTGCATCAATTGATAGCTTACGATCAGTCCTATATTTCCCGCACCGACCATCAACACTCTATTTCCCGGTTTAATACCGTGAACATTCATCAATGTCTGAACAGCACCTGCTCCGTAAATACCCGGCAGGTCATTGTTCGGAAATGCCAGTGATTTTTCAAAAGCTCCCGTAGCTACAACCACAGCCTTAGCTGAAATTTTGAAAAAATCATCTTCCTTGCGAAGAGCAGTTATAATTCCGTCTTCATACATTCCCACAACTGTTGTGTCAGTTAGTATTTCAACGTTTTCCTTGTATTCATTAAGTTCGTTCAATAAAATATCCGTAATATCGATTCCGCGTGTGGATGCATATTGTTTTTCAGAGCCGAAAAACATATGTGTCTGCTTAACCAATTGACCGCCCAGATATTTATTTCTTTCTATTATTAAAACCCTTGCACCACTCTTAGCTGCGCTTATTGCCGCGCATAAACCGGCAGGACCGCCGCCTATAATTACTAATTCTGCATGTTTCATATAATCACTCCCTTGCCTTCCTGAGTTTCAACTATCATTCCTTCTTCAAGGTCGGTTACACATGTTTTTACGTTTGCAACACCATTAACTGTCATCAGGCATGATGAACAATTTCCTATGGCACAGTAAAAACCTCTTGGTCTGTGTAAAAACAAACTTTTGCCAAGAACCTTAACTCCTGCGGCATGAAGTGATGCGGCTATGGTTTCACCTTCGTATCCTTCGATGCTTTCGCCGTTAAATGTAAAATTAATTTTCTTGTCTTTTTTAAATTTTAATATAGGATGTTCTTCAATTCTCATTATTTCACTCCCCGTTAATATATTTATAATGTGCATAAACAACAAAGCAATTAGCGTGCCAATTCTTAACATCATTTCTATAAAACAGAAAACAAGCATAGTTACAGCAGTTCATAATCTGTTTATGTAATCAGAACTGATTTTCTGATATTATTCTATGCAATTTAATGTCGGGTTACTGACACTATGTCGGATTATTGACGCGTCAGTAACCCGACACTATATTTTTTAAAACTTCTTGATTTTTATATGCCATGTGGTATAATACACTATATTTCAAGTAAAAGTAATTTCTTAAGCTTATTTTACGGCTTAAGAATCGGAGGATATATGAAAATCATAATTGTTGGCGGTGGAAAAGTAGGATATACATTGGCCCAGCATCTTGTAACAGAAGAACATGACATAGTATTGATTGATGATGACGCGGATGTGTTAAACCATGCGGATGAAACTCTGGATATTATGTGTATAAAGGGAAACGGAGCAAGCGTTGAAATACTCAGGGAGGCAGGCATAGCCGAAACTGATTTGCTTGTGGCCGTTACCAATGGTGACGAGCTCAACATGATATGCTGCGTCATAGGAAAAAAATTAGGTGCGCAGCACACAGTTGCACGTATAAGAAATACTGATTACTCAAATGAATATAAAATGCTTAAGCAGGAACTTGAGCTTGACATGGTAATAAACCCTGAGATGGAGGCGGCCGACGAAATAGCAAGAATGCTTCAGTTCCCTGTAGCATCAAATGTTGAAACATTTGCTAACAACATGCTTGAGATGGTTGAAGTCAGAATATCGGAAAAAGACTCCATATTAAATATAAAATTAACTGATCTTACTAGGCAACTTCCTTCAAGGGTAATATTCTGTGCAGTAATAAGAAATGATGAGCTTATAATTCCTAAAGGAAACTTTTCATTTGAACCGGATGATTTAGCTTATGTAATCGGTGAAAGAAAGGGTATATACAAGTTCTTCAACTTCATGGGAAGAAACTCCCATAAGGCTAAAAATATAACCATAATCGGCGGAAGCAGAATCGCCATTTATCTGACCTGGCTATTGGAAGACCTTGGAATGAACGTGAAAATTATTGAATTAAATAAAGAAAGATGTCTTTTATTAAGTGAAATTTTAAATGACACTCTGATAATCTGCGGAGACGGTACCGATCAGGAGGTGTTGGATAATGAAAATATCCAGGCTGCTGATGCCACGGTTGCCTTGACTAATATGGATGAAGAAAATTTAATATCCTCACTGTATGCTCATCAGCAAGGTGTGCCCAAGGTAATTCTTAAAGTAAA
>JAFACY010000251.1 GCA_023425285.1 Bacillota bacterium | reverse complement strand
TGTTTTTTTCACACCGAGGACAGGGCGGTAAGAGAGGTCTCATGACAGGCTTGTTAATGCTGAAATAAATAAAATGCATAAACTAAAGTTAATATGTAAAAATTTATCATAAATTATTGTAAAATAGTGTCAGTGTGATATAATGCATATATGTGGAACCCCCTATACTTTAAGGCTCAAGAGGTAAAGATATGTTTGAAGTGGACAGTATTACAAAACAATTTACGAATATGATGTCTGAAGGATTTATATTTATTGATAATAAAGGAATTATCAGGTTGTATAATAATAATGCAAAGAAAATTTTCGGAATCAATAATGTGGATTTGTTCAGTCACGGAGCCGGTAAGATTGAAAAGGGAGACATAGTGATTATAGGTGACAACAGCATCGGCAGGGATGACGGAAGACTTACGTCCGAGTCGTTTAAGCGTATAGGAATAGATGATAAGAATATCGAAGCAGGTGATTCCATAATAGCTGCGGGAATATTCGATGATACAAATGAATTGCTGCCCGTATATAAGCATTTGAAAAGCTGTGAGGACTGCGACAATATAGAAATCAAATGCATGTATGAAAATGTCAGAATTTATGCACAGATTGATTTTAAAAACAAAAAAATTGCAATCGGTATAAATTCGGATGTGTTTGTTATAAATTATCGTAACAGCTTCGGGCATATGGTGGCTCTTGACAAAAAAACAAAGAAAGTTAAATTTTATCAGACGTTTGGCTATACAGCCAGATCGGAAGCAATAAGTGATTTGCTTAAAGGAAAATCCTTCAGATCCAAAGGTACAAATTCTGAAAGATTTGAAGTTGTGGGCAGAAATATATTTGAAATACACGGCGGAAATTCAACTGCACACGAATTCTTTCAGGCTGCTTCCGGTGAAAGCATATATTATGAAAATCAGTTCAAGGAAATAAACGGAATACCGACCATATGCAGTCTTTATCCTGTAAATCACAATGATGTCAGGATTGGGGCGGTGTTAAAAATAGAAGACATTTCTGAGGTTGAAAAAATCATCAGAGAAAGAAATGAAGCCCTTGAGAAGCTGGCATACATGGAGAAGAAGCTCAACGAAGAGGAAGAAATAAAGGGTTTGTTCCCTGATTTTATAGGTGACAGCAAGGAAATAAATAACGTGAAGAAACTTGCTGTCAAGGCTTCAAAAACAAATTCGACAGTATTGATATTGGGGGAAAGCGGCACGGGTAAAAGCCTTTTGGCGAAGGAAATACATAACAACAGCAGAAATAAGGACAAACCGTTCATATCGGTAAACTGCGGTTCAATTACAGAAACATTACTGGAAAGTGAATTGTTTGGTTATGACGGAGGAGCGTTTACCGGTGCTAAAGAAGGCGGCAAGATAGGAATGTTTGAGCTGGCTCACGGAGGTACAATATTTTTAGATGAAATAGGAGAAATTTCACCATACTTACAAGTCAAGCTTTTACAGGTTCTTCAGGATAAATCTTTTTACAGGGTGGGCGGCAATAAGAAAATAGAAGTTGACATTAGAATCATTGTTGCTACAAACAAAAATCTTGAAGTGGAAATGATAAACGGCAGATTCAGAGAGGACTTATATTACAGAATAAATGTCTTCCCTATATGGATACCACCGTTAAGAGAAAGAAAACAGGATATTGTTACATTGGTGAAAAGCCTTTTGCCTGATATATGCAAAAGACTGGGATGTGAAGAAAAAAGCATATCAAGAGAGGCTTTGGAGCTGCTGATGGCATATTCATGGCCGGGAAATGTAAGAGAACTTGAAAACATGATTGAGCGGGCTGTTAATCTTGTAGACGGACATGTTATTCTTTCCAAGCATCTGCCAAACAAGAAAATAAGGGATAATGTATTTGAAATTCAGGAAATAAGCACATTAAAAACCGTTGTTGATGAGGCGGAGAAAAAAGCAATAAAAAAAGTGATTCTGCATTTTAAGGGAGACAGGAAAGCGGCTATGGAAGCCCTTGATATATCCAAGTCAAGTTTTTATGATAAATTAAAGAAATACAACTTAGAAAGCATGTATTCCGGAAAATAGGAATTAGTCCTAAAATCTGGAATACATGTTTTTTATTGAAAAATGAATACGTTGTCCCTGCGTAAAACGTTTTCAGTACGAGAAAATGGAATATTATATATAATGATGTATATATTTTAATGTGATTTATTATTAATAAGCGTTGCGAATCCTCGTTTAGTAGTATACTTGCTCTTTTGGCACAGAAATTGCTAAAACAAATACTAATAAATATAAGTATATGATGCGAGGAGTATTATGATAAAAGAAGAGAAAAGCGGAGTATTGTATTTTGACGGCTGTAATACGGTTGAATTGGCTCAAAAATACGGAACACCCCTGTACGTAATGTCAGAAACATTCATATCAAAAAAGTGCGCTGAAGTAAGAGCTGCATTTCTGGATAAATACGAAAGAACAAGAGCAGCATATGCGGCTAAGGCCTTTATGACATTGGCTATGTGCAAAATCATTGAGAGAGAGGGATTATGCATTGATGTTGTTTCGGGAGGCGAGCTGTATACTGCAGTTAAAGCAGGATTTCCTTCTGAAAAAATTGAGTTCAACGGCAACAACAAATCTGTGGAAGAGATAGAAATGGCAGTTGATTATAACATCGGAAGAATAATCATTGACGGACTCGATGAATTGAGCCTTATAGAAAATGTTTGTAAGGCTAAGGGAAAAAAGATAAATGTTCTGTACAGAATCACCCCGGGAGTAAAAAGTGATGCCCATGATTATATTGTTACCGGAAAGAAGGATTCAAAATTTGGTATCCCGCTTGATGATGATATAATTTTTCCGGCTATTGAAAAGGCTGTAAAATCACAATATGTAAATTTGATGGGTCTTCATTTTCATTTAGGCTCCCAGCTCAGTGATAATAAGCCGTATTTAACGGCTCTTGAGACCACATTGAAAATAATGAAAGACGTTATTGATAAATATGGATATGTGATTCCTGAAATAAATGTAGGAGGAGGCTTTGGAATAAGCTATACGGAGGATGACATAAGCAGGGCATACTCATATTTCATTGACCCTATGATGGAGAGGATAGAGAGATTTGCAGCAGATCTTAATATCGAAAGACCGGTGGTAACTATTGAACCCGGCAGAAGTATAGTTGCAGAATCAGGTATAACATTGTACAGCGTCGGTGCCGTGAAGGAAATACCAGGTATAAGAAAATATGTATCTGTTGACGGAGGCATGACGGACAATATAAGACCTGCTTTATACCAGGCCAAGTATGAGGCACTGGCAGCCAATAAAGCTGGTGAAGCAAAGTCGGACACAGTCACCATATGCGGAAAATGCTGTGAATCCGGAGACATATTAATAAAGGATGCACAAGTTGCACCATTGGAAAGAGGAGACATTCTTGCAGTTTTCTCTACAGGGGCATATGGATATTCCATGGCGAGCAATTACAACAAAAACACATTACCCGCAGTAGTAATGGTCAAAGACGGAGAATCAAAGGTAATTGTGAAAAGACAGACTTACGATGATATGATAAAAAATGAAATTATGTGATTTATGTTATTTAGGTAACTATTCAGTAATAAAACAATTATAAAAAATTAGGAGGAAGAAAATGAGAAGAAAAAGAATGACGGTTTGTTTGGCTTTAGTTATGGCAGTGATGATGACATTTGTGGGCTGCTCGAGCAAGACGGGTGATGTTATTAAACCCGCAACGGGAGACAACATCCTCAGACTGGTTACGAATGATGAACAAACTACATGTGATGTTCAGAAAACAACAGAGTACTATACTATTCCGCTGAACATCTACGAGAGACTGGTTGAAACACAGACAAACTTTGACGGCACATCAGAGCTTGTTCCGGGATTGGCCGAAAAATGGGATATAACCGATGATGGTCTTGAGTATGTATTCCATTTGAGAAAAGGAGTTAAATTCCACAACGGTGAGGAATTTAAAGCAGACGATGTAGTTTATACATTTGAAAGAATGCTTAAACCTGAAACAAATGCTTTGAATCAGGATTTCATTATGGCTGTTAAGGGTGCCGGTGAAATGTCTGAAGGCAATGCTGACAAGCTTGCCGGTTTAGAGGTAGTTGACGAATATACCATAAAAATGACTTTGGAAGAGCCATATGCTCCGTTCTTAGCTAATCTTGCTACGCCGGGAGTATCAATCTATAACAGAAAGTTTACCGAAGAAGCGGGAGACCAATTCGGACTTACACCTGAAAAGACATGTGGAACAGGTCCGTTCAGATTGACGAAATGGGAACTGAACAGTGAAACGCAGGCGGATGCTTTTGACGGCTACTGGAAGGGAAGAGCTAAGCTTGACGCTGTAAACTGGAAGACCGTAAAGGATGCGGACACTCAGAGAATGATGTTTGAAAATGGTGAGCTGGATGAGTTTGACTGTGATGCGGCACCTTCACAGATAGCATATTTTGCTAACAGTGAGAAATATAAGGACTGGCTGAAAATCGGTAATCGTGTTGGAATTTACTATTACAGTATCAACGCAAATATCAAGCCTTTTGATGATGTACGTATAAGAAAGGCGTTCCAGATGGCTGTTGACAAGCAGCAGCTTTTAGACACATTGTATGACGGAAGAGGATTGGTTCAGAGTGGTATAATGCCTCCGGGACTGATAGGACATAATCCTGATCTTCCTGAAATAAAATATGATCCTGAAAAGGCAATGGCACTTATGGCTGAAGCCGGATATCCAAACGGATTTGATATGGAATTATGTATGGTTACAGACAGTCCGAACACATTGAGATTGAATGAAATGGTTCAGGCTATGCTGGCAAAGGTAAACATAAGAGCAGAAATTAAACAGATGGACGAAGCTTCATGGTACGGTGTAAGAGCTGAAGGTCAATTAGGCTCATATACTACAAGCTGGTCAGCAGATTTTAATGATCCTGATAACTTCTTCTATACATTCTTTGCACCGCAGAACACTACTAAGAGATCCTTCAACTATGCAAATGCAGAGGCTTCAAAAAAGGTTGTGGAAGCAAGAGGAATGGTTGATCCTGAAGAAAGAGTTAAAGTATACAGAGAACTGGAAAAACAAATTATTCAGGAAGATGCGGCATGGGTTCCGTTATACTTAAGACAGCACATTTTCATAGTTAACCCAAGAGTTCAGAATTATGTTGTTATGTGGAACGGCTGGACAGGAAACTACTACTATAATATGTATATAGATAATACAAAGGCACCGAAATAAGAAGGGTTAAGGGGTTGTTGACAATGTTTGATGCAACAGCCCCTTCTGATAGGTTAATAGAGATGGGAGGTTTGCGACATGAGCACGATAAAATTTATCGTTAAAAGAATATTGATTGCTATCCCTGTTCTTATCGGTGTTATGCTGATAATATTTCTTATGTTGAACGTTGTGCCGGGAGACCCGGTAACGTTGATGATGAGAGAACACATCAAGCCGGAATTGATTGAAAGAATGAAAGCTCAGATGGGATTGGACCAGCCTGTGATGGTCAGGTTTATTACTTATATGAAAAATGCCGTCCAGGGTGATTTTGGAATATCCTACAAGCTTAACAGGAATGTTACAGATTTGATTATAACAGCTTTTCCGCATACGGTGAGACTTTCTGTTTTTGCGGCATTAATTGCCTGGATTATAGGTATACCTGCAGGAATTATTTCGGCGGTAAAACAAAATTCTCTGACTGACAGGCTGTTTATGTCATTTTCGTTGATAGGAGTTTCAATGCCCGTATTCTGGGCAGCTTTGATGTTGCAATACGTATTTGCATTCAAGATGAAGCTGCTTCCCGTATCCGGATATGAAACATGGAAGCATCTGCTCATGCCCGCTGTTGTTCTCGGATGGAGCTCAGCAGGAACAATTGCGCGTCTTACGCGTTCAAGTCTGCTTGAAATTATGAAAAATGATTTTGTACGTACAGCAAGAGCAAAGGGTCTGAGGGAAAGAGCCGTAGTTGCGGGACATGCATTAAAAAATGCATTATTGCCTGTTGTCACAATGATGGCTATTCAGGTAGCAAGCCTTCTTTCAGGTGCTGTAATAACGGAAAGTGTTTTCGGAATACCCGGAATTGGAAGACTGGCTGTCAATGCTATTCAAAACAGAGACATGCCGCTTTTACAGGGGACAGTTGTATTTACAACAATACTTATAATATGCGGTAATTTGATAGCTGATTTATTATATTCGGTTATTGATCCAAGAATCAGGGTTGAATAGGAGAGATAATATGGAAGATATAAAAAACATAAATGATACTACAGTTGAGCAGCTAAGGCAGGATTACGAAAATATGGAGGCGGAAATAGCGGATACTGACAGC
Organism: Bacillota bacterium; assembly: GCA_023425285.1. Classification (GTDB taxonomy): domain Bacteria; phylum Bacillota; class Clostridia; order Tissierellales; family Sedimentibacteraceae; genus Sedimentibacter. Next base: position 1,675 of record JAFACY010000251.1, on the reverse strand, counting down.
TTGCTTGATAAGATGAAATCCATGATTAAGAGTAATAAGCTTGCCGCCGTATCACTTGTCATCATCATATTATTTTGCTTATGTGCTATTTTTGCTCCATTTGTGGCTCCTCACGATCCTGCTTTGCAAAATTATGATAATGTTCGTGCATATCCCAGCAGAGATCATCCTTTAGGAACAGACGAACTGGGAAGAGATGTTCTTTCCAGAATAATTTACGGAGCAAGAATTTCTCTGGTTATCGGGCTTGTTCCTACTACAATTTCTATGATTATAGGTACTGTTTTAGGTCTGATGGCAGGATTTCTCGGTAAAAGGGTGGATTTCGTAATAATGAGACTTGCGGATATTATGCTTGCCTTCCCTTCACTTTTGCTGGCAATGGTGGTTATGTACACCCTTGGGGCAAGCCTTATCAATATATTTATTGCTCTGAGTGTTGTAAGCTGGGCAGGTACTGCGAGGGTAGTCCGATCACAGACGCTGGCTCTTAAAGAGAAGGAATTTGTAGAGGCAGCAAAATCCATAGGTGTAAAGAAATCGACAATAATGCTTCGACACATTTTACCGAACTGTCTTCCCTCACTCATAGTACTCTTTACCATGAATATACCGGCTTCCATTCTTTCGGAATCAAGTCTGAGCTTTTTAGGTATAGGTGCACAACCTCCCGCATCAAGCTGGGGGCTGATGGTTGTACAGGGAAAACAATGGCTTTTCAGCAATCCATGGATTGCAATAGCACCCGGTGTTGCGATTTTAATTCTTGTGCTGGCATTCAACTTTTTAGGCGACGGACTTCGTGATGCCATAGACCCATACATGAAGGAGTGAGGAGGAACATATGGAAGATCTGTTAAGGATAAACAATTTAAAAACACATTTTTTTACAAAAAAAGGTGTTGTGCCGGCAGTTGACGGCGTATCGATATCTGTTCCTAAAAGCTCTGTAATAGGAGTGGTGGGAGAATCCGGATGCGGTAAGAGCATGACGGCAATGTCTGTTATGCAGCTTGTGCAAAGACCGGGGAAAACAATCGGAGGTTCAATCGAACTTGAAGGTGAAGACCTTTTAAAATATTCCCGGGATGAAATGAGAAACATAAGAGGAAATAAAATATCCATGATATTTCAGGAGCCAATGACGGCCCTTAACCCCGTATATACAGTGGGCAGGCAGGTAATGGAATCAATCACGATTCATCAGCAGAATATCAGCAAGGCACAAGCGAAGGAAATGGTGCTTGATATTTTTGATGCCGTAGGAATACCTGAACCACACAGGAGGTTTAATTCATTTCCGCACCAGCTTTCCGGAGGTCTGAGACAAAGAGTAATGATAGGAATGGCGATGGTGTGCAATCCGAAGCTTATGATTGCCGATGAGCCTACAACTGCTCTGGATGTAACCATAGAAGCACAGATTTTATCTCTGATGAAAAATCTGCAAAAGGAAAGAGATACCTCAATATTGATGATAACACATAATTTAGGTGTTGTAGCGGAAATTTGCGATTATGTATACGTTATGTATGCCGGCAAGGTAATGGAGCAGGCAAATACATTTGAATTATTTAAAAATACTGCCCATCAATATACTGAAGGACTGATGAAATCTATTCCGAGAATCACAGCCGAAAAGGAACGCTTGTACAACATAAAGGGAGTAGTTCCG
>JAFACY010000107.1 GCA_023425285.1 Bacillota bacterium | reverse complement strand
AGCCTGTGAAGTGAGGCATTGAAGCTCCGTCATAGTTTGTAGTTGCAACTTCAAGCTGATCAATGTACAATGCTGCTATTTTACCCTCTCCGTCAAACAGTGCGTTAGCAAAAACCTTATTTATACTGTAGACAGCAACACCTGTATCATCTTTACCAGGTCCTAAACGATGCAATGGCAGTATCGCTGTTCCCATGGATGCAACTTCTTTTATATCAGCTAAAGGAACTCTGTTTTCAAATGATCTTTTAATAGCTGTGATGATATCTCCGTGAGGATCTCTTAAGCTCATTGTAGCTCCGGATGTAACATCTGCAAGCATCGCTTTTTCGTCAGCGCTTAAAGCATCATATTTTGCTTTGTCCTCAGGCTTGTCAGAGCCGTCCTTTAACGGTCTTCCGTTTAAATCTGAGCAATATTTCGCGAACCATTCTTCAACTTCTTCAACAGTCATACCGACAAATGTTTCTTCAAATTTATCCATTTCTGATGACCATGTGCCTGCTCCCATCACATAAGAAGCACCACGATCTCTCTTAGATATCCATGTACCGATTTCAGATACGAAATTTTCTTCTGTATCCTCTGTTTTTCCGTCAACCTTTTCATCATGGTTTGAATCATTATTGTATCCGCCTTGTCCGGGGAAGCCGCTGAAATGAGGCATACCTTCTCCGTCATAGTTTGGAGTGGCAACCTCTAATATATCAACTGTCATTGCAAGAATTCTTCCTTCCTGATCAAACAGTGTATGCGCAAATACATCGTTAAAGCTGAATACAGGTGTATCTGTATCATCCTTACCCGGTCCTAAACGACCTTCACTTGCAAAGCCGAATCCCTGATAAACTTCCGCAGCAACAACTGCATCAGGCTTTTTATCTTCCTTAACTTCTGCTGAAGGAGCCGGATATTTTGCCGGATCTAACGCATTGTTTACCGCATACATAATTGCATTGCTTGTAACAGTTGCTCCTGCCACAGCTTCAACTTCAGTCGAATTAGCCTCCACTATTTTGCCCGGAATTTCATCAACCGCTTTTGTACCTATTCCGTTTGTTTCAGAATGGCTGTCAACAACAACACTCTTAATCTTGTCCCCTTCTTTTGTAACTGTTACCTTAACTTCACCTGCAAAGCCCTTGCCCACGCCGGTCAATGTTTCAGCTTGTCCTGCAGGAGGAGCCTGTGTTTCTTTCGTGCAAGCCACTACACTTAAAATCATCAGCACGCATAAAGCCATAGATAATATTTTTTTCATTTTACCCTCCAACTATGTTATCTCTTGTATTAAACCTTAACGAATACTATAATAATTTTATAAATATATATATATTTGTTAAAAAATATACAGTTATTATTATAAACGTTCGTTTGCTTTAACATAATAACATCAACAAATATTAATGTCAATACAACTTTGTTAATATTATTTAACAATTATTGTGTTTTACCCGATGTTAAATAAATAATTAACATTTATGCATCAAAAAAATTAAGTTTAATATGCAAAAAACAATGGGCTGCTCATTTCAAATGTAATGAGCAGCCCATTATAAATAACAAAATTATTCATATCTCAAGGCGTCTATGGGATCTGCCTTCGCAGCTTTTTTAGCCGGATAGTATCCGAAGAACACTCCGATAATCATGGAAAATGCAACTGCAATAATTACGGAAGCAGGATTGACAACTATGGGCAGGGATATTATGGATCCGCCTAACATTACAAGACCTATTCCGCTCATGGTCCCGACCATACCCCCGATCGCCGAAAGTGTGGCCGACTCTATGAGGAACTGGAACAACACATCCTTTGTCCTTGCTCCGAGAGCCTTTTTTATGCCTATTTCCCTTGTTCTTTCCGTGACCGAAACAAGCATGATGTTCATGATGCCTATTCCGCCTACAAGAAGTGATATTGCCGCAATACACGCCACAGCTATTGACATGCCGCCCACAATACCGTTTAACGTATCCTGATCCTCTTCAACGGTATAAAACATATAGTTTTCACTGCTTCTGTTTTTAAGCTTTGCAATATATGATACTATTTCTTTTCCCACATCACTCACAGGCTGATTTTCCGATATGAATATATCCAGTCCGTAATAGCCGTAATTTGAAGGAAATGCCATGGTATGAGGCACATAGCTTTCTTCATAGGGATTTTGACCCTGCAGAAGGGACACCACAGGTGATTCATCGTTTTTATATACTCCGACTATAAGCAGGTCCTCCATGTTGTTGTTTACCTTGACACGGATAGTCTCACCCGTTACATTTTCACTGTTGAATAATTGCAATGCAGCTTTTTGCTCTAAAACAATAACTCTGCTCTTTCTGTCCACGTCATTTTTATTTATCATCCTGCCATACAGCATTTTGAAATGCTGCACCTTATCGAATCCGCTGTCCACGCATATCATATTTAACTTAACTGTGTTCTTTCTGACCGATACGTCACTTCGGAGTGATTCCGACGGACCTATGTAAGCAAGCTTATCTCCGAATCTTTCCTTCACAAGCTCCAGATCATCCATAAAGAAAAAGTCTGTTGAGCGAAAATCCTCTACATTGTAAATATACATATACGCCCTGTTCTTTCCTATATCCTTATAAATATCATCCATGACACCCTTCATGCTGTCACCTATGGATACAATTGCAATTACGGAGCTTATACCAATTATTATGCCTAACATAGTCAGTAGAGAACGCATTTTATTTGATAAAATTGATTGGAACGCTATTTTAATATTTTCTAACCAAATTATTTCAAAACACCTTCTTTCTGACTGTCTTCTATTATCACTCCGTCTCTGAACACAATAACCCTGTCGGCATATCTTGCTATTTCAGGCTCATGGGTAACCAATATCACACTGGTTCCCTCATCGTTGAGCTCCCTGAATATTGTCATTATGTCTTCCGACGATTGAGTATCCAGATTACCCGTGGGCTCATCGGCTAAAATTATGGGAGGATTGTTTGCCAGTGCTCTCGCTATTGCCACTCTTTGCTTTTGTCCGCCGGAAAGTTCATTCGGAACATGATGGATTCTGTCGCCAAGCCCCACTCTCTCCAAAAGCTCAAGGCTTCGCTGTTTTCGTTTTGATGACTTCACCTTGGCATAAATCATAGGCAGCTCAACATTTCTCAAAATATTGGTTCGAGGTATGAGATTAAACGCCTGAAATACAAAGCCTATTTTTTTGTTTCTGATCAGCGAAAGCTCATCCTGCTCCTGCTTGCTTATTTCTATGCCGTCCAGCAGATATTCGCCGGAGGTGGGTCTGTCAAGGCATCCTATTATATTCATGAGTGTGGACTTGCCGGAGCCTGATTGACCCATAATAGCTATAAATTCGCCGTGCTCTATTTCCAGATTTACATCCTTCAATGCGTGAACCTCAACGGAGCCGTTTTTATATATTTTATTTAAATTCCTTATAGATATCATTTTACTCATAATTGACCTGTTCTGTTTCCTTATTTGGTGTTACCGTCATACCGTCTGTGTAGCTCATGTCCGGATTGACAACTATATCCATTCCCTCCGTAAGCTCGCTGCCGTCTATTACGGTTTCCAGCTCGGTTTCAATACCCGTTTCCACAATTACGGATTTTAAAGTATTATCTTCATTGAGTGTAAATAATTTAAGATTATTGTTTTCATCCTGCAGCAATGCTCCTGACGGCACAGCAAATACATTTTCAGCTTTATCCACCTTTATTTTTGCCGATGCAATTACACCGGCTATTAAGTTGCCGGGTCTTTCCGTAACGTCTATAACCACGGGTATAACTCTTTCCATGGCATTATTATCCTTCTGCTCCGCGGTCGGAGATATCCTCGCAACTACTCCCCTTGCTACACCGTCCTTTAAGACATCGGAGTATATTTCAACCTCCTGACCTATATGTACCTTTTCTATATCGTATTCACTTATGGATACCTTCATCTGCAGCTTACTTAAGTTTTCAACTACAAACATAGCTTTTTCACCTTCGGTATCCCTTGCATATCTGCCTAAATTTACATTTACCCTCGTTATCGTTCCGTCTATGGGACTTTTTATGAACACCTTATCCAGATCCTTCTTTTTCTTTTCAAGCTCCTGTTTCTGGATTTCTATACGCTTTGCTTCGGAGGGAGAGGATACAATTTTACCGTCAACGGCATTATAGCTTTCCAGACCTTTTTTAGCCTCGCTGAGACTGCTCTTTATTTTATCAAAGCTTTCCTGGGTAATAATTTCATTCTCCAGCAACTCCATGTTGATTTTGTAGCTGTCCTCAAGCTCCTTAACTCTCAGCAGCGCCTTGTCATATTCTATCTGCATGGCTTTAAGTCTGTCCTGCAGCTCTAATTGAGCCAAGGCAATCTGATTCTCCTCAGAGGTAATCTGCTCCTTTAATTCTTCGCTGTCCAGCTCTGCCAAAACCTGATCCTTCAGAACAACATCACCTTCCTTAACCTTTATATCTATGATTTCATAGTTCAAGGGCGAAACAACATCGGCCTTTTCAATACCTTCCAAGGGTGCCTTTACGGATATTGTCTGCTCGATTGATTTTCTTTCCAGGGATACCGCATTCACAAACACTTCGACAGGTCCCTTGTTTTTATTGAGTGCAATAATAACAGGAACCGCTATAATTGCAATAAGTATAATTATGACGCTTTTCTTTTTAAAAATTTTCTTCATTTCCCATCTCCTAAAATTAATTCAATTCAATATTACCAAAATAATTCCATAAGTACAATATGTATAGCTTACAATTCACCGGCTGAAGCTTACATTTATGTAAGGTTAAATACCGGACTACAACTCATTATACATTTTACAAAGATGTTTTAAATTAACTGCATATTATAAAAAGATTAGAATCTCATTAAGCAAAAAAAGGATCAGCAAGGTTATCCCTGCTAATCACTTTCTGTTATGCAAATATCTCTTCTTATACTTGACCGAAGCATATTCGCTGATTTTATTGATTATTTTATAATTTGTTATACTTCCTAAAACTCCTACAACCGGAATACCCTGTATAAATTTTGAAGTAAGCATGGATTCCGATATTATCCTTGCCGTGTGCACTATTTCCCTGTCAATATCATAAGCAATGCTTATGTGGTTATCAATTTTATCCGCTAATTTATCAACCTTCAGATTGTATTTCTGCTGAGCTTCACCGGAGGTAAGAGCTCCCTTGATTATGTTCAGCACATAAACCTTCTCTTCTTCCATTTCATACAAAAATCCGTAGCTTAAGGATATTTCATAAATTGTTTTCAATATCATAGCCGTAAACAATGGTATATCCGGCAGGCCTATGCCTAAAAAACCCAGCCCTGCACCCTCAATGGTGGATATGGATGTGTTCAGAAGCGTGCTTCTCTGAGCGTGCTTATCTATTTTCTTTATGGCTTTTTGGTCAGGCTTTATTGATATATGATAATCATGCACATTGTGATTAAACTGTATTTTATTTTTATTGTACAGCTTTTCAATATACTTGGTTCCGTTTTCAAAAATCAACTTGAAGCTCTTGTAAAAAGCTGTGTCAAGAGTATCCTTCAAGGATTTCGGCACCTTTGATTCAACCTTGCCTACCAAAGGCTCAAGCTTTTCTTCAATGATACCCCGGCGTTTATTTAAGATTTTTTTCTCCCTTTTATCTAACTTATTTAAATGCTTTTTTATTATATCCATTCAAACTCCGATATCTTTATGATTGCTCGGCAAACTGTATCTTGTAGCCGTTAGGGTCCAGGAATATAAAATATTTCACATGAGGATTAGGCTGGAACGGTTCATGAATTACTTCGTATCCTTTTTCCTTAACCATATTATATGCTTCGTCCAGGGACTCAACCTTAAATCCCATGCTCACACCATTGCCAGGATTAAAGCCTTTAAATTTTTCGCTGCATATAACCTCTAGCTTCGTTTCGCCTTCTCCAAAAAAGGATATTTCCATGCCCGGTCCGGCATTGAATCTGTCCATAAGCTTGAGCCCCACCACATCCTGATAGAATGCTATAGCTTCCTCCATGTTTTTTACATGAATTGTAGTCCATAAAAATTTCATAACTTTTCCTCCTGATTATTATCATCTTTAAAATTATCATCCTGCATCTCTGTTTCCGGCAGGATTTCCTCATTTTCAAAAAACTTCTTTATTTTTCTGATAACACTTATATAGTAAATACGTATTATCAGATAATAAATCAGTATTGCCATTACAATTATTTCATTAGATATATTAATTG
>JAFACY010000080.1 GCA_023425285.1 Bacillota bacterium | reverse complement strand
TCCTGAGCAGGAACCGCATCGGTTGCAGATGATACAGCAGCATCACGATCCAATACGAAAATCCAGTCCGGGTTGCTCTGTGCAATGGCCTCAACAGAAATATCATCACCTTGATGATCCGAAGTAGCTCCACCAATTTCTAAAGCAGGAACCCATCCAAAAATTTCATACATCGGTCCCCACACACGTCCTGAACGAGGAGCAGAAAAACCAATATTTCCGCCGGAAACTACGACACTCATAATTTTATCCGTTCCGTTGTATGCGGTCTTTGCACCTTCGATAGCTTGGTCAAATTCAGCCGCTAATTTTTCAGCCTCTTCATTTTTATCAAAGATTTTGCCTAAAGCAATTGTAGAGTCTTTTAGTCCGTTCACCAAGTTTTCACCCGGTGTACCTGCCGCTTCAGAAACATCAAAATTAAGATCAATAACAGCCGCATTTGGTACCAGCACTTTTATATCCTCATAAAATCTGGCAAATCTTTGTCCCACAATTACAAGCTCAGGATCTACGGCAGCTATAATTTCAAGATTTGGTTCGCTGTGATTTCCGATGTCCTGGACTGACGCATCACTCACGTACGGTGAATCCGCAGGCATTACAGCCTTTGGTACGGCAGCCAATTCTATTCCCCAGTCAGACAATGTTTCAAAGGTTCTGTTATCCAGGGCAACTACATTCTTTGGATTTACAGGAACAGTAACAGTTCCATGAACATCTGTGATTTCAACGGTTGATGGTTTCTCAGGCTCTTTTTCTTCCTCATTGGTTTCAGGAGCTTCAACAACGGGTGCTTCAGGTTCATTCCCCGGATTTGCGCAAGCTGTAAGCATCAAAGCAAAAATTGCTATAATAGCAGTTAATTTTAAAAATTTTGATTTATTCATATAATTCTCCTTATGTAATCTTATCAGATAATTAATCATTGAATTGATAATAATACCTTTTCAATGTTTTATTCATGGTTTTAATAATACTCATTTGTTTCACCTGTGCACAGTGATAATACAAACACGATATAAATGATAATGATTATCATTATCAACGATTCTTATATTATAATAGCTCACTAATAAAGTCAATAATTATTTAAAAATTAACATATGGAATTTTTTGGTTTAACAAAATTCGCACAAATAAAAAACTTCAAATGTTATTTTTACCATTTGAAGTCAATGCATTTATTATTTATCTTATGCAACTGTCATTCTGAGCGCAAGCGAAGAATCTCAGCTTCTTAATTATGAGATCCTTCGCTAACGCTCAGGATGACAAATACAGAGAAATCCCTTATTTATTTCCTTTCGGATTAAAGACTACCGAAACTATGTAACCGAAAATCAATGCTGCAGCAACCCCCGGTGCAGTTTTTTTAACTCCACCGCTCAGGGCACCCATGAAGCCCTTTGCGGCAGCTTCTTCCACCGCACCTTCCGCGAGAGCATGACCAAAGCCCAATAGCGGAACCGTTGCACCCGAATAACCTATTTCTATTATTTTATCATATACTCCGAAATACCCTAAAAATGTTCCGGTCACCACCAATAAAACCAGTAGATAGGCATTGTTCTTTTTAAATGTATCTATAACTATCTGTCCCAGGACACATATTATGCCTCCCACAACAAAACTCATAACGTAATTCATATTAACCTCACATTTCTATTCCCACACAGTGAGCAATTCCCGGTATGCTTTCTCCCTGCAAAGTGGCTGTAGGAGAATGCAGAGCTCCTGTTGATGTAAATAAAAGCTTGTTTATTTCCTTGTTCAATAATTTTTTAAACAAGAATCCTCCGAAAACAGTTGCCGAGCATCCGCAGCCACTTCCTCCCGCATGTACATCCTGCTTATCCAGATCAAAAATAATTGTTCCGCAGTCATTGTATATATTTTCAATACTGTTATTTTCTTCGTTAAACATTTTGTTTACGATAGCTTTGCCTACACTGCCCAAATCTCCGGTGACTATTAAATCATAGTCTATTTTTGTATCCTCCAGATGCTGTCTTAATGAATCGAATGCAGCCGGTGCCATAGCTGCCCCCATATTGTTGGCATCCTTGACTCCTAAATCAGTTATTTTACCGAATGTAACGTTTTTAATTTTAGGACCGCTGCCCCCACTGGAAAGCCATACTGCCGAAGATCCCGTAACCGTCCATTGAGCGGACATATGCCTTTGTCCTCCCATTTCAAGGGGCATGCGGTATTGTCTTTCCGCACTGCAAAAATGACTTGATGTAACACATATTATGTTACTGGCAAAACCACCGTCAATCAACATTGCACCCAAGCCCATGGTAAGAGCCATTGTAGAGCACGCTCCGTAAACTCCTATGTACGGAAGCTGCAAATCCCTTGCTGCAAATGAAGAGGAGGTAATCTGGTTCAGTAAGTCTCCCGATATTAAAAGGTCAATATCCTTTTCCATCAGATTATTTTTTTGCATCAGGCTTTTGACAGCTTCTTTTTGGAATTTTAGCTCACATTTTTCCCAGGAATCCTCTCCCCACAAATCATCATCCACAACAACATCAAAGCAATTCCCTATAGGACCCTCGCCTTCTTTTTTCCCCGCTATGGAAAATGTATCCCTGACAAATACATCATCCTTCATCTGAAATGTTTGTTTACCAATCTTTTTCAATTTTTCACTCCTTAAAAATGTACCAAATTCAAAACATGTTATTTAAACATCAGGCTCAATATTCCTACAATAAATGCGGAAAAATAGCCAAACAGCAGCACAGGTCCTGCCAGCTTAAATATATTTGATGCGGTACCCAGTATGAAGCCTTCTCTTTTATATTCAAGTGCCGGTGACACAACGGCATTTGCAAATCCCGTTATGGGAACTGCCGTACCTGCTCCCGCAATTTTGCTGAGCTTGTCAAACCAACCTAAGCCTGTCAGCAAAGCTGTTATTGCTATTAACATCACCGAACTTATTGTACCTGCATCCTGCTCCGGAACACCAAGACTGTTCATAAAAATATTTTTAATGATTTCACCCAATAAGCAGATAGCCCCTCCAAAAATAAAAGCACATACACAATTTCTAAGCATCTTATTTTTTGGTGTATATTCATCGACTACCTGCTTATAGCTGTTTTTATCGTACTTCATCCGATTCCTCCTAAAGCAGAACAGCACTTTCAGGTATTTTTTTCAAAGACCGGTCTATACTGTTACCGTAAATGATAGCAGTAAAGCTGATCATTAAAATTATTACTAATAAAAAAATCTTTTTTTTCATATAAATCACCTCATAAGTATTATTTACAAAAAAAGATTTTGAATACTAAAAAAAAGCACTAATAGTGCCTTTTTTTAGAAAAGTGTATGAAAATACTATATTTCCAAATAAAAATTTCTCTATTTTTTTCTTTCACTGATTGTTTTACGCATCATAACCTTTGTTCAAACATACTTTTCTGATAAAACAAAGTGTTATTTTACCCCTTACTTATTAACAACATCTTTTATTTCTTTAACATCTTTTTCTATTACCGTTAACTTCTGTTCATATCCTGCCAATATATCGGCAAATTTGTCCAAGGACATCTGAAACTTACCAAGAATTATATAATTGCGTTCTTCTCTTGTTGCATTTTCTTTTATGCTGTTAAAGTACATTTTATATATAAACCAACCGCAGCCGATTACACAGGCAATAGGAAATCCTAAATCTTTAATTATTGAATTAATATCCATAATAACATCTCCTTAAAAAAGAGAGCTATACTCTCTATAGTATTATATGCATCTTAATTATGTTTGTCCTAAAACTGAGGTACTTTTATTCGTTTCATAAAAAATAGTCCTCATTTCCTCTGAATTTTTTCATCAGAAGCAACGAAAACTACTTTTATGTACTCATTATTTGTAACCTTACTAAATAAGGCAATTTACTATTTGTCTTTTTTCTATTTTTTTCTTTCACTGATTGTTTTACGCATTATAACCTTTGTTCCAACATCCTTTTCCGATAAAACAACAACTTCATCCATGTACGTTTCCATAACTGCAAAACCCATTCCTGAGCGTTCTAATTCCGGCTTGGTTGTATATAGGGGTTCTCTTGCCATTTCAACATTTACGATACCTGAACCATAATCTTCAACTATTATTTCAACCATCTGCCCCTTGATTTTGCATTCGATCTGAATTTCTCCCACTGTACTTTCATAACCATGAATTATTGCGTTTGTTACGGCTTCGGAAACCGCAGTCTTTATTTCAATTATTTCATCAATAGTCGGATTCAGACTTGAACAAAAAGCTGCGACTGCCGCTCTTGCAAATGATTCGTTTGTTGATAAGCTCGGTATTTTAAAAATCACATAATTATTTTGCATTTTTGCCCCCTATTTCATACTAATTATTTTTCCTATGCCGCTCATGTCAAGGATTTTTCTGACCTTGCTGCTTGCATTGGTTATTTCAATGACACCGTTTTGCTTTCTGATTAATTTGTAGCGTCCTATCACAAAGCCGATGCCGGAACTGTCAATAAAATCAAGTTTTTTTAAATCTATAACTATTTTATTGTATTTACCCTCATTAATTTTTTTATCGATCAACACTCTGCTTTCGTCGGCACTGTGATGATCTAAATCCCCTTTGAGCTTAATCGTCAAGGTTTGTCCAGATTCTAAAAATTCTAAATTCACTCTTCTCAAATCCTTTCTCAATAGTAATGTACAAGCTATTATACTATTAAACAAAGCATTTTTCCCTGACTTCTTTTGTTGCAATTTGTCGATTTGTATCTAATTTATATATGGCAGCATAATTGAAAATTCGGAGCCCTTGCCTATTGTGCTTTTAACTCTTATTTTTCCCTTATGACCCAGTACTATAATTTTCGCTATTGATAATCCGAGACCATGACCTCCTATTTCCTTGCTTCGCGACTGCTCAGCTCTGTAAAGTCGGTCAAAAATTTTGCCCAGATCCTTTTTATCGATTCCTATACCCGTATCTTCTATCTTAATTACGTAATAATCATCCTGTAAAAATCCGGAAACCATTATATAGCCCCCTGCAGGCGTATATTTTATAGAGTTGTCGATTATAATTCTGATTGCCTGCTTTACTCTCTTTATATCTCCGTATACGTTGGCATCATCGTAAAATTTAAAATATAATTTATGAACGGTGTCAATCATTTTAGTTTCTTTTTCTATTTCATTAAGTATTGTGCTTATTTTAAAATCTTCCTTTGAATAAGCTAAATTACCCTTGTCGCTTCTTGCAATAAACAAAAGCTTTTCTATCAGATCCTGCATGTTGTCGGTTTCGTTTTTTATTGCTCCGATTGATTCCTCAAGCACGGCCTTATCATTTTTCCCCCACCTGTCAAGCATGTTGACGTAACCCTTTATTACAGCTATGGGTGTTCTCAGCTCATGGGATGCGTCGGAAACGAATTGCTGCTGAAATTTATATCCCTGCTCAATTCTGTCCATCATCTCGTTAAAAGTCTGGGAAAGCTCCTTTAATTCATCCTGAGTTCCCTTTATGTCCAACCTCGTATTGATGTTGTTAACGGTGATTGTCTTTGTTATTTCGGTCATATTTTTTAT
>JAFACY010000005.1 GCA_023425285.1 Bacillota bacterium | reverse complement strand
CTGCTTGCACCTAACACCATAATATTTTTATCCTTGGGCACAAGCTTGGACGAATCTCCCACATCCTGATTTCCCAGACCAACCAGTGCCCTTTTTCTTATGCCTCTGTCCTCGTAATGACCATATTCTCCGAACGCGTTGACCATGAGCTCCCCGATGGGGTATGTGGGTTTTTCGTTAATTTCTATTATCTGTGCTTTTAAAACAAACGTGTCCTTGTCAAGACCCTCTATATCCGTGTCCCAGTACAATGGCAAATCCTGCGTATTGTTTATTCCTTCTCCTATGCGCAGATGATTTATTTTATCCGGAACTCCTCCCTTAATCAACAGCGGCAATGTTGTGGTTCCTCCGCCCGATACTATGTTAAGACTTCTTTGCAGAATTTTTTCTATTTCCTCTGCCGCATCTGACAACTCCGTTAAATTCTGATGTGTAGGGGCTACGGAACCGTAGCAGTTCAGATTTGCTCCTATTCCTTCAAGCATAAGACTGTTGAGCTCAAATTCAACAAGTCTTGCCAATTCAATAAGCTCACTCCTGTAAAATACACCCTCTCTTAAATCTCCGAGGTCGTACATCAGAATAACGCTGTATTTTTTATTTTGTTTTTCTGCTTCACGATTTAACTCAATCAAGGTTTCCTTTTCCGATGCGAGGCATATATCACTGTATTTAACCACATCCTCCAATTCACAAAGCATGGGAATCCTCACAAGCAGCAGGGGTAATTTCACGGCTGCTTCCTTCAAGCTTCTGAGCTGTTCTATACGAGAGCTTCCAATCTGTGTACAGCCGCCTTCCGCCATTGCCTTTGCAGCTTCGACAATTCCTCCGAAGCCCTTTATTATTCCCGCTACCTCAATTCCGTTGTCCTTACACAAATCAGTAACTATTTCAGTATTTTTTCGTAATTTGTTTAAATTTACTTCAAGAACAGGATACTTATCCATACTAAGACTCTCCCTTTTTATTATTTCTCAGCTTCATAAAAAATTCCTTTAACAAATTTGAGCAATCCTCCTGCAGCACTCCGAACCTTACGTCTATCTGATGATTGAATTTTTCGTCCTGTACAATATTTATAACCGATCCGCAGGCTCCGGTCTTATAATCGGGTGCTCCTATTATTAATTTTTCAATTCTTGCATTGACCAGCGCACCGGCACACATGGAGCATGGCTCCAATGTTACATACATAGTGCAACCGGGCAGACGCCATCCCCCTAAATTTTTGCAGGCATCCTTTATGGCGGACATTTCCGCATGCAGGGTGGCATCCTTCAGAGTTTCCTTCTGATTATATCCCCTGCCTACTATTTCTCCGTTTCTCACTATGACGGCTCCGATGGGAACTTCATCCGTTTCATATGCTTTGTGAGCTTCCTTCAAAGCTTCCTTCATAAAATATTCATCCATACAATTATTATAATCTTCCTTTTACATGCAAGTCAATCTATATATTACCTATTTACTTTCATTCTCAATAAGGTATAATTAAATCATGGAAATCGGGAACAATTTTTAAAAATTTTCTGTCTAATATATATAATTGTGTCTTTTGGACAGAAAAACAGGAGGACGTATGATATTTAAAAGAATAGCTATATTAGGATTGTGTATAGGCTTAAGCATAAATTCGTTTGTATATGCGGGAGTGCTGGATTCCATAATGGATGATTCCGAAGCAGTTGAAGATTCAAACACCGGGGATACAATTGATGAGGATTTAAATACAGGGGATACAAGTCAGGAAGAATCAGGTAAAGAAAATATAACCGAGGATACTGAAATTCTGTCTACACCGGTTAATTTCTCTGATATTGAAGGACACTGGGCTAAAAACTGGATAAACAAAGCTGTCGGTCTGGGATTTGTATCGGGCTATGATGACGGTACATTCAAGCCGGACAGAACAATAACCAGAGCGGAATTTTCAAAGCTGCTGAACGGCGCTTTAAAAACTGAAAAGAAATCATCCATCGGCTTTACAGATGTGAAAAACAGTGAATGGTTTTATGATGAGGTTCGCAAGTCCATAGCGGCAGGCTTTTTCTCAGGATATGAAAACAACACGTTCAGACCCAATAACCCTATAAAAAGAGAAGAGGTTGCAAAGGTTGTGAGCAGTGCAATGACAACAGGAGGAGTAGACGGTGAAGGAGCAACACTTTTATCGGATTACAATACCGTACAGGAATGGGCAAAGCCAAGTGTAAATGCTGTTTACAACAAGGGATACATCCTCGGTTACCCGGATAAAACCTACAGACCTTCAAAGGCATTGACAAGGGCAGAGGCAGTTAAAATCATCTATGAAATAATAGAAAACGAAAATATAGAATATGGAATTAATATCACAAACTATGATGAGCTGTACACCAGCACCGTAGTTGTGGGAGATATAAATATACTGGAATCAGTGGGAACAGGTAATGTTTATCTGAAAAACGTCGTTGTTCTCGGAGACATAATCATACATGCCACTAAGGTCAACATGGTTCAACTGACTGATGTAACTGCAAGAAACATAGTTGTAAAGGGTGAAAACAATCCGGTGAAGATTGTAAAATAAAATCGGGGACTTCTGTCCCCGATTTTTTATTGTGCTTAATTCTATTCAATTCCTAAAAACTCTTTTGTATCAGCAAATCTGTCATCTAAATAAAATGTCTGATAAAACTCCTTTGGACTGTTTGCTTCATTTATTATACTTACTTCTATATAGTGAGTTTCCTTATATCTCGGCAATTCGAAATTATAGTTGTTCAATGCCGCAAACGCCCTGTCCGAGTTGTTTTTGAACATTTCGTCTATATCTTTGATTAAATATGGTCTTATCTGATCCACATTAATATACTCATCAGGAGAATACACTCCGTTGTCATTTCTTAATTTTAATTTTATGATATCCTTGTTTCTCTGGTAGAAATTTTCATCATACAAATAGAAAAACCTTTTATTCTTCAGCTCTTCGGATTTCAATATATCCGATGCAATTTCATCCTTTTTGGCATTTCCTGTGCTGTCATTATTTTTTATACTATAATCTCTGACAAGAGTGCTGCCGTCATTCATGTAGTAATTTATCACTATACTGTTCATGTATACATCCTGCCCGTCATAACTCTGGTTGTTCAGCAATTCCTTATGCATTCTCGTTATGCTTTCTATATTTCCCTTGTCTGTAAAAAGTATGATGTCTCTGTTCCTGTAATATGTTTCTATTTCTGACAATTTTTCATCACTTAAGCCGCCTTCATGTTTTATTATACGGCTGATTTCAGTATGCTGCCATCTGTTATTACCGATGTAAGCCGCCTTAACGTCTTCAGGGTCAGGAACCGTATTTTTATATGGATTCGCAATCAACACAGTAGTAACCGTCAATACAATGAATGCTGCCATGCTGACCAGGAACACCTTGACTGACAATTTTGAAATGCGGAATGCCTTTTCCATAATCGCAATTATTATATAGTACGACAGAGTTATCAGCAATAAAACCACTATCATTTTACTTGCTACGCTGCCATAGGTTTCAACCGCGAAAAATGCCGGAATTATCAAACTTGCAAGAACCGCAACAAAGTATTTATAACCGTCAAAAACCATGAAGCTGCCTGTATTCTCATTTTTCCTTTTCTTAACCATCTTAATTATCAGGAAGGTAATAAGGGCAATTATTGAACCTAAAATCACAAAGTACAGAGCATCTATCGTCCTGGAGTATGAATACACAGCAAAATAAATATACTCAAGCTTATAAAATACATCCACAAAGTATTCCATCAATACTCTGGCACTGAATCCGATAACCAGATCCTCCAATATTGAAAACACAAAGTATATTATGAGATAAAATATACCGGGTAATGCAAAGTTAAATATGGTCATCAAACCTGCTGCCACGGTGTTGCCTGATAATATTGAGGACAGTGCTGACAGGAAAATCCCCACCGAAAGCCATGGTATTACAACCTTGTATATTTCAAATACATCTATATCATTTATACCGTTATTTTGAACCAAAGCAGACAACAGGATTAATAACAGCAAAAATCCGGTGAGTACGTGGTTATTGATAATATTTATAAAAATCTGATTTCTGAATGAAAAAGGCTTAGACTTATAGTAAGTGAGCTTTGAATCATTATGTAAAAAGCTGTTATCTACAAGGCAATTAACAAATACCAATACAAATACTTCGATAATTCCCAACATGATAAAAAATGTATCCTTAATACCAAGTATGAATGGAATTAGTATCGTTGTAATCAGTACTATTACTGTTGATAAAAGAAACCAGTTCCTTTTATTTTTCAACGAATACAAAAGCAGTGAAGTGAAATTATTTTTTCTCTGTTCCATAACCTGCACCTCCTAATTCTGTAATGAAAATTTCCTCAAGGTTCATGGAAAGCTTATCAAACAAGAGAACCTTGTGATCCTTTTCTAACTTCTGTTTAAATTCATCCGCATCTCCCATCAATGTACATATGTTGATGCTTCCTATTCTTACAAACTTTACAATATTGAATTCCTTATATGCGTCAGGATTAAAATCGCCTTCAACCGCAAACTGTACTCTTTTGATTTCGTCCTTCATTTTTTCAAGGTTTTCTTCCTTCAGTATTCTGCCTTCATGCATAATACCCACCTTGTCACATATGTTATCCAGTTCCTTTAAATCGTGAGAGGATATTATTACAGTCATTTCATTTTCCATAACCTCTTGTATCAGTACGTCCCAGAACTTTCTTTTTATAACCGCATCGAGTCCATCAACGATTTCGTCAAGGAGGAGTACCTTTGGCTGAGCTGCAATAGCCAGCACAAATGCTGCCTGCTTCTTCTGTCCCTTGGACATTTTATTCAAATTTTTATTTATCTCTATGTTAAAGTATTTAACTAAATTATCGAATTTTTCTTTTGACATATTTTTGTATAATAACTTTTCATAAGCAAACAATTTGCTCAATGTTGACTGATACGGAAAAAACAAGCTGTCCTGAACAAAATAAAAATCGCTTAAAACTTCAGGATTTTCCTTCAATTCTTCGTCATCATAATAAATAGTTCCTTCGTCCTGCCTGTAAATCATCATTATCTGCTTTAAAAGTGTGGTCTTGCCGCATCCGTTGGAGCCTACAAGTCCATATATCTGGCTGCTTTCGGGATTTATATTTATATTGCTTAAAACCTGAAATTCTCCGAATTTCTTGCTTAAATTTTCAACTCTTAACATTTCTACCTCCTTTAACCCTCACTGGGCTTAAGTATTTTCGTCACTAAGTCAATTATATATTCGTCCTTCAACCCAAGCTCTTTTAATGCTCTTATTGCTTCACTCAATTTTTCTTCCATATTCCTTATATGTATACTTCTGAGTTCTATGGAATCCTTTACAAAATTTCCGACTCCCTTTACAGTATAAATATAGTTGCTTTCTTCCAGACTTTTATACGCTTTCTGTATAGTGTTGGGGTTAATTTTTATCATTGCAGCCAATTCTCTCACCGATGGCAGCTTCTCATCGGGCTTAAGCACTTTTGACAATATTAATCTTGTCAGTTCGTCATATATCTGCTCATACAGGGCTTTTGAACTATTATTATCAATCAGAATCATTTCACACCTCCTGTTAAATATTGTTGTATGCCAATTTTCTGCTCACATAATCTGTCAGTTTCCCTTCATAAACTTCCTGAAGCTCCAATGCATTGTAATCATCCGGTATCACAAGCGAAATTTCCTTCTTGAACGGTATTATGCCCCATAATAAATATGATACGAAGCTTGAGCAAACATAGTAGTACCGCCTTTCAAGCGGAATATTGAAATACATCAGAAATACATTCAAAAAACTGTATCTGAAGCTTTTAGGGTCGTTTAAAAACTTGTTCAGTCTTTTTATAACAGTGTTGTAATCTGCTTCCGTAACCTCTAATTTATATATTTTGCACTTCGTTTCAGGATGCATTTTAAAAACACCGCTTTCGGGATTTTCTTTAACAAATCCTCCTATAAGAGGAAACCAGTCTATTTTCCTCCCAAAGCTGAACATTGTTGAACAATCCTCCTCAAGGGATATTGATATATGGTTATATGGTTTTTTTGAAACAAGCTTTAATGTTTTTGATACAACCGTATTGGTTTGTGTTAAGACTATTTTTATCTCCTTCATTTTCATACCTTCTGTCTCTTTTTTATGTTATGTGTACTAATACACTTAATACAGTAACTGTATTATATATTATAGTACACTCATTGTCAATATATTATATCATACCTGAGCCGAGTGCAGCGCAAGCTGGCTTGCATTGCTGAGGCGATGGTATGATATATGTATTATTTCATGTGTGTCTTAATATAAAAGGGGCTTCTGTTATGAAAAACAGAAGCCCACATATTATTTGATGTTCCCGACACGAATCGAACGTGCGGCCTTTCGCTTAGGAGGCGAACGCTCTATCCTACTGAGCTACGGGAACGGATATCAAAGTGAATATTACACTAATTTGTTCATTTTGTCAATATACTTATTAATTTAAGCAGCAATAAGAAGTTTGTATAGATGCAGTAAGAGCAAAAAAGAGGGCAATGAAGCCCTCCAAATTCTTTAAAATACTAACGAGCTATAATCTTTTTATAACCTTCAAGCTCTCTGTCGTTGCCAAGAACAAAGTGCTCCGGTTCAATTTCCATCCATTTAGGCGGATTTGAATCGTAATCAAAATGACTGCTCTTTGGTTCATATACTTCAATTACTTTATTTCTTTCAACAAGCGGATTCGGTGTAGGTATAGCCGATAAAAGTGATTTTGTATACGGATGAAGCGGATTGGCAAACAGCTTTTCCGATTCAGCCAGTTCAACAATATTACCCTTGTATATAACCGCTATCCTGTCTGAAATAAATCTCACAACAGATAAATCATGAGCTATGAACAAGTAAGTCAATCCTCTCTTGTTCTGAAGATCAGATAACAGGTTTATAACCTGAGCACGAATTGACACGTCAAGGGCAGATATGGGCTCATCGGCTATAATCAACTCAGGCTCCATAACCAATACTCTTGCAATACCTATACGCTGTCTCTGACCGCCGGAAAATTCGTGCGGGAATCTGCTTGCAAATTCAGGCAGCAAACCAACGTCCAGCAATGCCTGCTCCACCTTCTTCTTCCTGTCTTCCTCAGAGCCGTAGTTTTTTAAATTGTATAAGCCTTCCGATACTATATAATCAACCTTTGCTCTTTCGTTTAAGGAAGCCATAGGGTCCTGAAATATCATCTGTATTTTTCTTGTAAGCTCACGGTCAACTTCCTTGTCTATTTTTCCGCTTATGGTCTGACCGTTGTAATTTATTTCTCCGGCTGCAGCGGGATTAATTCTTATGATAGCCCTGCCTATGGTAGTCTTGCCCGAGCCTGACTCTCCGACAAGTCCGAAGGTTTCACCCTTATAAATATTGAAGCTTACATCATTTACGGCTACAAATTTGTTCTTCCCTTTTCCGAATTCTACCTTTAAATTTTTAACCTCTAACAAGCATTCTTTTTTATTCAAGACCTTCACCTCTCTTTGCTTCCATTTCTCTCATTTTCTTAACCAAAAGAGGAGGTTCAACCTTAGGCGCTCTTGGATCAAGCAGCCAGGTTCTCGCTTTATGAGTAGGAGTTACTTCAAAATATGGCGGTCTTTTTTCAAAGTCAATTTTCAGTGCATGAGGATTACGAGGTGCAAAAGCATCTCCCTTTATTTCTTTAAACAGGTTTGGAGGTGTACCCTTTATGGAATACAATGCCTCACCCTTTATACCAAGCTGCGGCAATGAAGATAACAACGCCCATGTATAAGGATGCTTGGGGTCGAAGAACACTTCTTCGGACATGCCCAATTCTATTATATCTCCGGCATACATAACCGCTATTCTGTCCGCAACATTAGCAACCACGCCTAAGTCGTGTGTAATGTATATAATTGTAAGCTGATATTTCTTCTGCAGATTTTTCAGCAAATGAAGAATCTGTGCCTGAATAGTAACGTCAAGAGCCGTAGTAGGTTCATCACACACCAGAATATTCGGATTACATGCAACCGCTATGGCAATAACAACCCTTTGTCTCATACCTCCGGAAAATTCGTGCGGATATTGCTTATATCTTCTCTCCGGTTCTGAAATACCAACATCGTTCAAAATTTCAACGGCCAATTTCCTTGCTTCCTCACCCTGTAAATTCTGGTGAAGCTCTATTGACTCCTGTACCTGCTTTCCTACTGTTTTAAGGGGATTTAAGGATGTCATCGGATCCTGAAAAACCATTGCTATTTCTTTTCCCCTTATTTTTATCCATTCATCTTCTGTTTTATATTTCGCCAAATCATTGCCCTTGTACATTATGGACCCGCTTTCGATTCTTCCGTTAGCATCCAGCAGTCCCATAAATGACTTCGTAAAAACCGATTTGCCGGAGCCTGATTCACCAACTACCGCCAGACTTTCGCCCTTGTACAAATCCAAAGACGCCCCTCTTATAGCTGTCAATTCCTGTCCGCGCAAATTAAATTTTATAACTAAATTATCCACAGATAACACTTTTTCATTATTTATCATGGCAGCCTCCTATACGTGATTTCTTGGATCGGCAGAATCTGCGAAAACATTGCCGATTACATAGAAGGACACAGTAACAACAGATATTATAACAGCCGGGAAGAATAACTGGTACCTTTGATTAGGATCCATCATCAGAACTCTTCCTTCATTGATCAGATTTCCAAGTGACGGTATATCAAGAGGTAATCCCATACCTATATAGGACAAAAATATTTCGTTGCCTATAGCTGCAGGTATGGCAAGTGCCATTCTCAGCATTATAACAGATACCAAGTAAGGCAGCAGATTTTTGGTTATAATTCTGCTTGTTGGAGTGCCTAAGCAACGTGAAGCAAGATTATACTCCCTGTCTCTTATAATCATTATCAGATTTCTTACAAATCTGGCCATTTGCAGCCATCCGGTCATGCACATGGCAAATATGATAGTGGAAATACTCGGTTTCATGATATAAGTCAATATAATCAACACTACAGTGGACGGTATGTTGTCCCACACATTGTATATTTCCGTTATAATCGCATCTAATTTCCTGACATAACCCCATAGGGCTCCGATTGTAATGCCCACTATCGCTTCAAATATACCTACGGCAACTCCTATAAACAAAGATGTCCTTGTACCGCTCCACAAGCGTGCCCACAAATCCTGTCCTATTGAGTTTGTTCCGAATAAAAACTTTTCACTTACAGCTGGATCGTTAGGACGTATGTTTCTGTACTGTAAGCCTGTTTCGGGATTTATATATATCTGAGTAGGACTTTTTTGATTCGGTAAATACGGCTGTATAACAGTAAATAAAACTACTGCAATAATTAAAACCAAAAGTGCAACAGCAACTTTATTTTTCATAAAAACCTGTACCGTGGATCTCCAATATGAATAGTTTGAATATCCTGTCAATTCACTTTTGGACTCATCGTATCCGGCAAAATCAAATAAGGATGGATCTATGTTGTCTGCTATTTCGTTTGTTATTTCATTTCTCGTCATTATCTCGATCCTCCTTCGTGTGATAATTTTATTCTCGGATCAAATGCCGCCATGAGTATATCTCCTAACATTAATCCCACTATTCCGATGGAAGAATACAAAAGTACCAATGCCTGAACCAGTGTATTATCCTGTCTTTGTATTGCAGTAACTAAAAGTCCGCCTGTTCCCGGTATTGAAAATAATGATTCCACATAAATAGATCCGGCAACCGTATAAAGTATTGATGCAGGTAAATATTGCGCCATAGGAACAAATGCGTTTCTCATAACGTGTTTTATCATAATATCCTTGCTTCTTAAACCTTTTGCCCTTGCTAATCTTACGTAATCCTTATTTAATTCGTCAACCATGTACCGACGTATCCACATAGCGTAATAAGCTACATTTACCAACGATAAACACAACACCGGAAGTATCCAGCTTTTTGCTTCCGTCTTGCTGTAAAGCAGCGGCAAATTAAACCAATCGGTAAAAAACACCTGAATAAGAAGGTAATATATTACCGAAGGCACCGCATTGGCTCCTACAACATACCCTGTTCCAAACTTATCCCAAAATTTACCTTTATACCTTGCCATAAGAACACCTAAGCTTAAACCAACAACCAGGGAAACTCCAAGAGCCGCTACACCAAATCGGAGTGATGTTATCAATTTATCTCCCAATATCTTTATTATGTCAACTTTTGGTCTGTAGGTAATTGATTTCCCCAAATCTCCTTTTAACAAATCCGTATAAAAGTTCTTTAGCTGAATGTACCAAGGGTCCAATAGTCCCAAATTATTGAGCTTAGCAATTTTTTGTCCTTCATCAAGCTTATCGAAGCCTGATCCGAAGTATCCTTCTATAGGCATCATACGCATCAATAAAAATACCACCGTGATTACTATAACAAGCGTAAGCAACGACCGGAATAATCTTGTTAAAATGTATTTCATGCATCAACGCCCTCTCTTTCTATCTGAATTGATTTTATAAATTTTTCATAAAATGTAATGTTTTTCATTTGTGCTATATAGAATAATAGGGGCTTAACAGCCCCTTGGATTGTGAAAAAATTTTCATCAATCTGTCTCTTATAGGGTTTGACGATAAAATCGCCAAACCCTTATATTATATGTTATTAATTAGCTGCCTTTAAAGCCTCTTCACGAGCTGCCTGCCATTCTTCTTTAGCTTTTTCAAACTCTTCTGTACCCATAGGAACAGCTAATAATTTTTGACCCTTCCATCTTTCTGATGAAATACCAAACGCTGAATAAGGTGATTCATAAGGATGAACCTTGGATGCAACGTAACCGCCGCCGCTTACATTGTATGGCATTACAAAAGCATTATCAATCAGCATAGCTTCTGCTTCAGCAAATAACTCATATCTTTTTACAAGGTCTTTTACTTCTGCAACAGCTTCTGCAACCTTTGCTTCATATGCTTCGTAGATATTTTGTCCACCTGCAGTAACGTCTGTTGTGAATTCTGGGAAATTATAGTTTCCACCACGTCTGAACGGGTCTGCATAAGTTTGCGGATCTGCATAGTCAGGTCCCCAGTTAACCTTCATGAAGGAATAG
Source organism: Bacillota bacterium (assembly GCA_023425285.1). Classification (GTDB taxonomy): domain Bacteria; phylum Bacillota; class Clostridia; order Tissierellales; family Sedimentibacteraceae; genus Sedimentibacter. Next base: position 4,196 of record JAFACY010000005.1, on the reverse strand, counting down.
TTTCCTGCACGTCTTGTTCCGTCAAGGAAGCCTGTCGGTGCATGAGGAAGCAATGTTACTTCTACATAATCTGTTCCAAGTGTTGCTTCCAGCTGTTGTTTTACAACCTGTGCTTCATTTCCCCATGATGTACTGTTTGTGTTGTAAGGCATCAATATTTTTACAGGGAACTTTGCTCCTGCTGCCTTTAATTCTTCAACTGCTTTTGCTTTGTACTCTAAAGCTTTATCTTTATTAAAGAAGTCTCCTTCTGTTATTGCTTTCAAAGCTCCTGTCTGAGTGTAATCAAGACCGCCTTGTGATGCAAAGTTAGGAGGTGTAATAGAATTTATAATTCTGTATTCAGGATTGTATGGTTCTTCTGTCTGCATTGCAGCAACTCTGTTAACTGCAGAAACAATTGATTTACGGAAGTTAGGGTTATTTACTGCTATCTTCCAGTTTTCGGGCTCATATTGAGCATCAAAATGAGGATCAAAGTTGAGTGCATAGAAATATGTGTATGTTCCTAATGTACTCGGTCTCACCTGCTTCTTAAGCTCAGGATTGTTCATCCATTCGTCTATGTTTGCAGGAGATATTGTAACTGCGGATATTTCACCACGTCTATACATTTCTCCGGCCAATGCCGTAGCTTCTTTGTTGTATTTATAATTCAATTCAGTTATATGAATGTTTTTAGCGTCCCAATATGTCGGATTTTTAGTCAGAATTCTGTGCATCTGAGGTTCAAAATCTGATAATATATAACCTCCGTTATAAAGCAATGCAGAATTTGTTGTTCCGAATTGATCTCCCATTTCTTCTAACATAGGTCCGTATGCAGGGAAGAAGCAAACATAAGTAAGCATTGATTCAAAATATGGAACAGGTTCCTTCAATGTGTAAACCAATGTATAGTCGCCTTCTGCCTTAACTCCGACCTGTGAGAAATCAGTTATATCACCGTTAAAATATTCTTCAGCATTTTTAACTACACTGTAAAATAAGTTTGCTGTTGCAGATTCATTTTCAGGAGTTAACAGATATTTAGCCGCACTTACAAAGTCGTGCGCTGTTGTTTCCGCAACTTCGTTTCCTTCAAAATCAACCCATTTAACACCTTTTCTGATGTTAAATGTCCATGTAAGACCATCTTCTGACGGTGACCATGATTCGGCCAGTGCAGGCTGAAGCACACCATACATGTCATAGTCAACTAAAGTGTCAACTAAATTTGCAGCTAATGCAAATTCAACATTTGTAGTTGTTGTCAAATAGTTTATTGTCTGAATTTCTTCGGCATATACAGTCTTGTACACTTGTTCTGCTGCATATTTACCGCCTTCGGTTATGTCTTCTCCCTGAGAAGGTGTTTCTGGTTGTCCCGGCTGCTCAGGTTGGCTTGGCTGTTCCGGCTTAGTTGTACCACCGTTACATGCTGTCAAAATCAACATGAGTACCAATATTAATGATAATAATCTTTTCATTTTCCCCTCCAAAAATAATTTTATATAATAAAATCAGCATACGCTAATATTATTAAAATTGTTATCGTTTTCTTCTGCTGTATCAGTGTGCACCATGCCTTAGGAAAGTATGCTATCCTTCTGAATTATATGCACATTTAACTTAAGATGAATACTACACTAAATTGTTCATTTTGTCAATACGCTTATTACCCCCCAAAGTAATTAGATACATACTTATCATGCATAATTATAATAATTAATATAGTGTGTGCATATATAGTTTGTTGTAAATAAAACAAAAAAACGCTTGCAGATTTTTCGACAAAACTAATAAATATCCAAAGCGTCTTTTTATATATACTGAAATTATTTCAAAATATTAAATTTTTATCAATGTCAATCAATTGAAAATATTCTCGAAAAATCTGATTATCCTGATAAGGATATTGGCAACTTGTATATCCTTATTTACTACGGCATCTACCTGTCCCACTTCTTTATCATTAACATATATACTGATAGTACCAATTTTATCACCTGATTTTAAAGGTGCTTTAACAGTATCATTATATGAGATTTTAGTCTTAACCACATCATTGTTCTTTAATATCTTATTATAATCCGATGACGGAAACACTTCAATCCTGCCATCCTTGGAATTTGTAATATACACGTTATCTGCCACTTCGGACTGCTTAATGATTTTGTCGTATCTGAAATTGTCCCTGCCGTATTCCAGCAACTCTTTAGTTTTATTTACCCTGTCTTCATAGGTTGATGCTCCCATTATGATACCTATAAGTCTGAAGCCTTGCTCCCCGTTAACCGGTAATGTTGATACAAGGCATAGACCTGCCTTGTCGGTAAAGCCTGTTTTTAATCCGTCCGCACCTTCAACTACACCCAGTATGGGATTTGTTGCCTGTTTTCTGTAATTTCTTTCCGTTACAACAAGCTCACCTTGCTTTGTGATTTCCAGAACCTCCGGATACTCAGTCAATATGTGTCTGGTTAATTTGTACAGATCTGCCGCAGACATATGATTCTGTCCTGTTTTTTCATCGTTTACAGGTAAGCCGTGAGGATTAATGAAGCTTCCTGACAATAGTCCCAGCTCAGATGATTTTTCATTCATCGTTTTGACGAAATTATCTACCGTATTTCCCACATGCTCTGCAATTGCCGTTGCACAATCATTGCCTGAAACTATGAGCAGACCTTTAACAAGAAGACTGAGCTTAATCGTTTCACCGGATACAAGACCGAATTTACTCCCGTCCGTGGAGGCTGCATGTCCGCTGACCACTATGTCATCATCAAGAGAAACCTTTCCGTCTGATATCGCATCCATCAATACAAGGTACGTCATCAGCTTGGACATACTGGCAATTGCCAGTTGTTCATTTATATTATATTCGTATATAATTTCTCCGGTTTCTAAATCTCCTAACAATGCACCCTTTATATTATCATTGATATTAATGTCACCATATACAACTGTATTAGTCAGAATAATTATTAAAAGGCAAACAGACAATATCTTTTTCATTTTCATAAGCATCCTCCAATCACTATTCGCAGTCAATGTACATTTCTTGTCATTCCGAACGTCAGTGAGGAATCTCAGGTTTTGAAGTTTAGAGATTCTTCGGGCTGAAGCCCTCTGAATGACATAATCAAACATATTCAAAAATCGACTGCAAATGGTAACATCCTCCAATCCATCGTACCAATAATTATGATATATGTATTATATATTAATTTTCGACAAATTGCATCACTATTTTAAGTATTGTAAATAATTACTTATTCTTTCCATATCTAACATATATGGTCTCAGCTGTTCGGGTATAATTACTGAGCCGTCTTCATTCTGGTAGTTTTCCAGTATGGCAGCAAATGTTCTTCCCACCGCAAGTCCGGAGCCGTTTAATGTGTGGATAAATTCAGGTCTTTTTTTGCTCTCTGTCCTGTATCTTATATTGGCTCTTCTTGCCTGATAATCTTCAAAGTTAGAGCAGGAGGAAATTTCCACGTATCTGTTGTAGCTTGGCATCCACACCTCTAAGTCGTAGGTCTTGGCTGAGCTGAATCCCAAATCTCCCGTGCAAAGCTCAATAACTCTGTATGGTAGTCCTAAGCCCTTCAATATTTCTTCGGCAAAGTTTGTTAATATTTCAAGCTGTCTGTAGGAATCCTCCGGAGTTGAGTACATAACCATTTCAACCTTGTCAAACTGGTGATTTCTGATTAAGCCTCTGGTATCCCTTCCTGCTGACCCAGCTTCTGCTCTGAAGCATGGTGTATATGCAGTCATATAAACAGGCAGTATGACTTCGTCTATTATTTCATCTCTGTAAATATTTGTGACAGGAACCTCGGCAGTTGGAATCAAGTAATAATCCTTCTGATTCAGCTTAAACATGTCTTCTTCAAATTTCGGAAGCTGTCCTGTACCGTACATACTTTCTCTGTTTACCATAAACGGAGGGGATATTTCGGTAAATCCATGATCAATGGTATGCTTATCAAGCATATACGCGATTATTGCTCTTTCCTGCCTTGCTCCGATTCCTTTGAACATTGAAAAACGTGTCCCTGTGATTTTAGTTGCCCTTTCAAAATCTAAAATGTTCAGTCTAACACCTAAATCCCAATGTGGTTTTAGTTCAAAGTCAAATACTCTCGGTTCTCCCCATCTTCTGATTTCTTTATTATCAGCATCTGAAGATCCAACAGCTACAT
>JAFACY010000295.1 GCA_023425285.1 Bacillota bacterium | reverse complement strand
GAGAATTTTCCCGGCACACCGTAAACAAACTTTGCAATTTCACCCTTCTCCTTGAAAATGCCAAAGACATAGTGACCGAATTATTTCATAAGGCTGCTGCATCTGGTCACACGATTAGAAACAGGATACGGATAATACGAGCTGATTACCTGGTTGTAGTATGGTAAAAATCCGTTTTTTATGCCTGTTTCATCATATGGTATGTACCACCAGTCAAACTCCTTTATTTTTACTGATAAGGGCTCAACTGTTTTATAATTTCTTAAAGCATAATACAGACTTTCCTCAAATTTATTTTTATACCTTCGAGCCTGAGCTTCAATATCCGGTTCAGCATTAAGATTAACCGCAGACGAAACCGATTCCTTTCTGGTTCTGCTGCTGTTAATGTCTGCAGCCATCTGTTCCACTTGCTTTTCTTCAACCGGTTTTTCATTTTCCTCCGTTTCATCAACCATTCCTACCTGCGCGTGTTCTTCTTCCTCTTTTATTTCTTCTGCCATCTCTTCATTTTCTGCACCCTCAGTTATCATATCATCCGATAGTTCAGCATTAACAAAAGATGCATCATCATCTTCTTCACAGCACTCCAATTTCTTCACATACTCCAATGAAGACGCATTAAATAAATTAGTGTAAAGAACTATTTTTTTGTCCTGTACCACTGCACATGTGTTGTATTCCTCAACAGAGCTGTCACTGCCAAATGTCAGGCTTTTTTTAAGCATACCCTTTTTATTGTTTATATCCCCTAGCTTTAACTTGTTTTCTCTGTCCTTATACAAATAAACCTCGCTTGAAGATCTGGCATCTCCCAAGCCTTCTGCCGAAACAATTATATTACCTCTTGTGCCCCTTATATCAAGACGAACATAACCCTTTGCCTTATTGGGTTTGTTAACCTGTTCAAAAAATTTCATCACTCTATAATTTTTATTGTTCATGTATAACCTCCTACAAAATATACCCGTTATTTAAATATATGCTAATTATTTCGTATAATTACAATTTTGTGCCAAGCACTAAATTACAATACCTTAGCAATATCGTACAACGAACTGGTAACGAGCCAATTTTGAGGGAAATATCTCATTACATTCCAGTAGCCTACTCCTTCAAATCCATATTCGGAAAATAGATCTAATTTTGCCAATATGCTTCTTGCATCCTCAAACCATACCTCATGCTGCCTGCCCTGGTCGTCAAAATAAATGAAGTACGGAGACTGTGCTTCCTCATCATACTGTATGTTTGCACCTACCTGTGAAGCAAGCTCCACAGCTCCCACGTTGGACAAGGAATCCGCTCTTGAAACTCCCTGTACATATGGCAGAGTAAAATCATAGCCATAGTTTGGTATGCCCATGTAGATTTTATCTCTCGGTATTTCCGTTACAGCATAATCCAGTACCTCCCTGACCCTGTTCACAGGTGCAACAGCCATTGCAGGTCCGTAGGTATAGCCCCACTCATAGGTCATAAGTAAAACTTTGTTTGATGCATCTCCCAGAGCAGGATAATCATGAGCTTCATACAAGAGTCCGGGCTGATCAGCAGAGGTTTTTGGAGCCAATGCCGTCAATACAGTGAAGCCCTCTTCATTCAGACGGTTTGTCATGTTTCTTACGAAATTTATAAAGTTTTCCCTGTCCTCGGGCAGCACATATTCAAAATCTATATCAAGCCCCGCGTAACCCTTTTCCTTCATGGCATTTACAACATTATCAATTAATCTGTTTGTTACCTCAGGATCACTGAGTACCTGGTGTGCAAGCTCATTGCTGAAAGTTCCTTCCTCCGTCAAGGTGGAAATAAGCATCAACGGTGCCACGCCATAATCTCTCGCTATTCTTATCAGCTCTTCGTCATCAATCTCTATAAGATTTCCCTCCGGAGTTATGCCGTAGGTGAACAGTGTAAGATAAGTCAGGTATGGCAGTGTCTTCATCAGAACCGTTCTGTCAATATGAGGATATGCATAACCCACAGTATATATAGTTCCCCTTTTTTCCGAATTAGGATTTATTGTAATCTGATCCCCCGGGAAAATCGCATCTGCATGAGTGATGGACGGATTGTATTGCAGAAGTTCTATTACGGTTGTGTCAAACCGTCTCGCAATTCCTTCAAGAGTATCTCCCGGCTCAACGGTATACACCTGCTCCGGAGTTAAAATTACCAATGTCTGCCCCGGAACCAGGACATTGGGATTTGCTAATTCGTTATCTGAAATGATTTTTTGCGGCGAAATATTATATTGTGCGGCAATGGAAAAAACATTTTCGCCCGGCTGTACTACATGTATAATCATATTTTTTCTCCTTTCTTTTCCTGTAACATTATATGCGTCAGCAAATCAATTGTTGAATAGTAAAAAACGCAAAAGAAGAGCGGTTCCCTTAAAGAACCGCTCATAGCATGTATTTTATATTTAATAATTTATCTTACTTTCTCCCTTTCCTCTTTTCAGTATGTTTTCCTTAATTTTATTTACCTGCTCCAATATACAACCTGTATCTGCTTTCAGCTTACCGTTACGCTTTAAAAATTCTCCCTCCACCATAACAGCCGTTATATTGTCCGGATCTGAACTGTAAATAATTGATGCAAGAGGATCATAAACAGGAAATGTGTTCAACTTATTTAAATCCCATATCAACAAATCGGCATCGCAGCCTTCCTGTATTTTACCCGTGTTGAACTTAAGAGCATTATGACCGTTCATCAGAGCCTTCCATATGTCTGTTGTTTTAAAATCGGTTGCACTGTTATTTATAAACTTGCCGTTAAGAGCAAACAGCCTTGCCTGCTCCAACGGGCTCAATGTATTGGAGCTTGCAGCTCCGTCGGTACCGAAGGAATAATTTATATCATCCTTTAATTTATATATATTTCCTTCACCCATACTCAGCTTCATATAGGTTTTAGGGCTGAACGCAAAAAATACTTTTTCATTAATAAATTTCAGATCTTCTCTTTTCGTCCACAGACCGTGAGCTATTATAACATTAATGTCGAAGCCGCCGCTTTCATAAAGAACCTCCACAGGTGTCTTCCCGGTATTTTTAATACTTTCTATAACCTGCTCCTCGGTTTCGGAAACGTGTATGTGTATCCCCACATTCAGTTTCCTGGCCGCATCTGTTATTTCCCTGAGCTTGTCACCGGGACACGTGTATGGAGCGTGAGGACCGAGGCGAAGCTGTATCCTGCTGTTTTTACCCTGATACTTCTCTATAAAGTCAACAGCCGCGTTTAACTGTTCCCGATAATCCGCAGCCAACCCAAATATAGTGGGTGCTATATCTGCCCTTATTCCCATATCCTCCACAGCTTTATACACCGATTCCTGCGCAAAATAATGGTCCGCAAAGGCTGTGACACCGTTGTTAATCATTTCGGCAGAAGCAATCACAGCACCCCAGTAAACATCCTCATTTGTCAGCTTGCTTTCATATGGAAATATCTTTTCGTTGAACCAGTTATCAATTGATATATCCTCAGCAATACCTTTCATTATGTTCATGGGAGAATGAGTGTGCAAATTGACAAATCCGGTCGTGATGTATCTGCCCGTACAATCCACTTCTTCATATTCCTTTGTAAGCTCATTTACAGCTTCGCTCGTGATTTTATGAATTATACCCTCCGAAATATATATATTAATATTTTCCGTCATTTTTCCGTTTTCATCTATAATGTTACCGTTTTTTAACAATATTTTCGTCTTCATTGTTTCCTCCATAAAAGTTA
>JAFACY010000163.1 GCA_023425285.1 Bacillota bacterium | reverse complement strand
GTAAAAATATTTTTAATATTTTTTCAAACAATATACTGAGCATAATTATTATAAAAGTCCATGCAAATAAATCCGGTATTTCGAGATAAACCTTTGAATCATACAAAAATCTCCCTATAGAATATTTTGGCAGACTTAAAACCTCGGCAGCTGAAGTTACTTTCCATCCCAGGCCCAGTGCGGAAATCATACCAGCCTTAATATAAGGAAGAGCAGAGTAGAAATAAACAGATTTAATCACCCTCAGTCTGCTGATATTGTAAACCTTACACATCTGTAAAAGCTTTATATCCGTAGATTTAATACCGCTTACGGTGTTTGTCCATATGATGGGAAAGCACATGAGAAATGCAACAAATATGGGTACGTTTGTATCCCTGAACCACATTATTGCAATTATGATTATAGACATAACAGGAACAGTTCGTATAATTCCTATCAGTGGATGAAATAAGTCATAAATAAATTGATTGATACCACAAAAATATCCCAGTATGATTCCTGCCGCACAGGAAATCAAAAAACCTGAAATAGTTCTGTAGGTGCTGTATAAAATGGTTATGTATGTATCGCCTGACTTCAGCATATCAATCAGAGCATAAAATGTCGTAATAGGAGAAGGGAGGTAAATCTCCTGATCTATAATCAGGCTAAATATCTCCCACACAAAAATCCAGAATAATGCTATAAGTATTTTATTGTACTTACTTTGTAAAATAGAACTCCTCATCAGGCATTTTACCTCCAACGGAAGCAGGATTAGAATCAAACAATACCTTATAAAACTCATTCAATCCGTCCTTGATATTATCTGCGGGCTCATATACGATTCCGCAATAAGGTATTGCTTTTTCAACAATAGCCGCACTTGGCATAATTTCATTCTTTTCAACTAACACAGAAGCATCCTTCGGATTATCAAGAACCCATTTAACCGAAGCCTCATACTGCTTTAAGAATTCTTCCACAAATTCCTTATTTTTCTCTGCAAATTCTTTGTTGACAATTACAGCACCGGTGTACAGCTGGCTTGCATTGTTTGTTGCAGTCTTCCATGCCTCATTTAAATCAACTAAAATTTTTACATTGCTGTTTTTCATCGTAGTCTGTGTAACAAATGGCTGAGGAAGAAGTGCGGCCTTTGTATCCTCTGCGATTACGGACTGAGCCATAGTTGCGTGGTCCATGGCATAGTCCAATTCTACTTTATCACCTAAGCCGCTTTTATTCAGCAAATAGTTCATTGCAAAATCGGGAGTTGAACCCTTGGCACTCATGCCCAGTGTTTTTTCTTCCAATTCATCTATTGATTTTATGTCGTCAGTTCCTACAATGTAAAGGTTGCCTATTGTATTTACCGCCATCAGCTTAATCTTTCCCTCTGTCTTGTTGTACAGCACAGAAGCCAGATTGATGGGGACGGAAGATATCTGTACCTCACCGCTGATAATTTTACCCGTCAGTGCATCGGGTGCTGCTTCAGACACGTAGCTTACATTGTATTTATCCGAGTTCAATGCCTTTTCATCGATCATCTTGATCATACCTATGGAAGTGGGTCCTTTTAATCCGGCAATTGTTACGTTTACCGGTTCCGTTTTTACCGGCTCCTGCTTGTTGCAGCCTGCAGCCAATAATACTGTAACTAAAATTAATAACAAACTGATTTTTTTCATATTTTTATCCTCCATAATTTCAAGGAACACTCACCCGGACTCACTGATTATGTTTTATTTAAATGAATCCAATTCGTCCTTTGAAATATTAAAATAGTTTGAAAAGCTTGACAAATAAAAATCAGATGGCTCTTCTTCACCTGTTTCATATAATTTTATTCTTTCCTTCGGAACATTCAGAGCAAGACCAAGCTCTTGTTTTGTTAAATCCTTTTCTTTTCTGATTTGTCTTAATTTTTCACCCAATGTCATAATATCACCTCAATTTTTTATTTACCCATATATATTATAACGAATTAAGATATCTTACAATGATATTTTTAAATATTAAATACCTTGATGCAGCGTCCCAGTATTCCCTGAATGTGTGCCATTATAACTCCGTAATTTGTTATGGGGATGCCGCTGTCCTGCGCATGCCTGATACGATGCTTCATTTCACGTTCATTGAGAGTACATCCGCCGCAATGGACAATCAGCTTGTATTTTGACAAATCCACAGGAAATTCCATTCCGCTTGTAAATTCAAAATTAATATTTTTCCCGGTGTGCTTTAAAATAAGCTTAGGAAGCTTCTGTGTTCCGATATCCTCGCACTGACGGTGATGGGTGCAGCCCTCGGAAATTAAAACCGTATCATTATCATTCAGAGAATCGACAGCGTGAGCACCTTTGACAGTCTCCTTCAGATTACCCTTGTATCTTGCAAACAATATTGAAAAGGATGTAAGCATGATATCCTCGGGAGTGTCGGCGGAAACCTCGGCAAATACCTGACTGTCGGTTATAACAAGCCTTGGCTTTTTACCCAGATATCCGAGAGTTGATTTAAGCGCATTGTCCTTTACAACGATGGAAACCGCATCAGCATCCAATATATCCCTGATGGTTTGCTGCTGAGGAAGTATCAGTCTGCCCTTAGGAGCCGCCTTATCTATGGGAACAACCAGTACCACAAAATCAGAAGGGGATAACAGGTCCGCAACCAATCTTTGCTTTACCTCCTGATTATCAGCCTGCATGGCAATCAATTCCTTTAATTCATATATATTTTCATTATTCTTGGTGCTCACCCAGAATTCCTTTGCAGAATTGTTTTTCAATCCGGCATCCAAAAGCAGGTCTTTTTTGTTCATTACAACAATGTACGGAATTTCTTTATCTTCAAATTGTTTTATTAACGCTTCATCCTCCGGTGATATACCAACCGTTCCGTCAACAACCAGCACGGCTATATCGGTTTTGTTCAACACCTCATAGCTTTTTTTGACCCGAAGTCCTCCAAGCTCTCCTTCGTCATCGATTCCCGGAGTGTCTATTATGGTTACCGGTCCCAATGGCAGCAGCTCCATGGATTTATACACCGGATCGGTGGTTGTTCCCTTTATATCAGAAACAATTGCCAGATTTTGTCCTGTTATGGCATTGATGACGCTTGATTTGCCGGAATTCCTTTTGCCGAAAATACCTATGTGTGTTCTTTCTGATGAAGGTGTATTATTTAAACTCATAGCTCATACCTTTCGCATCTCAGAAACGGAAATCTCTTTGTCCGTTTTCGATGGACTTTAAATTTTTTATGGCAACCTCTCTGACCTTTTCCTTAGGAACATTTAAAATTTCAAGCTCTATAAGTCTTTCACCTATCTCCTTTGTTTCCTCAGAAGCATAATCCTCCAGATATTCCTTCAAGGTCATCAGGGCATTAGGATGGCAGCAATTTGATATCTGTCCGCTTTTAAGCAGGCTCATGAAGCGGTCTCCGGTTCTGCCCTCACGATAACATGCAGTACAGAACGAAGGTATATATCCTATATCCATCAGCCATCTGACTATTTCGTCGAGAGTTCTGTTGTCACTCACATCAAACTGTTCCGACTTTTCATCCTCAGGTTCATCCTCCACATAGCCTCCTACGCTTGTCTTTGAGCCTCCGCTTATCTGAGAAATACCTAAGCCGAGAACCTTTTCGCGACAGACCTGACTTTCACGTGTGGATATTATCATACCCGTATAAGGAACGGCAATACGGATGCAGGCTACCAATTTAGCAAATATTTCATCATTTATACCGTTATCAAATGCATCGGCATCTATGTCATCGGCATGCCTTATCCTCGGGACACTTATTGTGTGAGGTCCGACACCGTGTACAGCCTCAAGATGCTCGGCATGCATCAGCAGCCCGGCAAATTCATATCTGTACAACTCAAGCCCGAACAAGACACCAATTCCCACATCATCAATTCCGCCAGCCATAGCCCTGTCCATAGCCTCTGTGTGGTATGTGTAGTTATGCTTTGGTCCTGTCGGATGGAGCTTTTCGTAAGCATCCTTATTATATGTTTCCTGAAACAATATATAGGTTCCTATGCCTGCGTCGTGCAGTTTTTTGTAATTTTCCACGGACGTTGCTGCAATATTTACATTAACACGCCTTATGGCGCCGTTTTTATGCTTGATGCTGTAAATGGTATCGATGCATTCAAGTATATATTCGATGGGATTGTTTACAGGGTCTTCACCTGCTTCGAGTGCCAGCCTTTTGTGTCCCATATCCTGCAGTGCCATAACTTCTCTTTTAATTTCTTCCTGAGTCAGCTTTTTTCTTGCTATGTGCTTGTTTTGCATGTGATAAGGACAATAGACACAGCCATTCACACAATAATTTGAAAGATATAACGGAGCAAACATCACTATGCGGTTTCCGTAAAAATCCTCCTTGATTTGTCTTGCAAGCCTGTATATTTCCTGATTCTTTTCTTCGATGGTACAGTCCAGCAGGATTAAAGCTTCCCTGTGGCTAAGTCCCTTTCTCTGTCTTGCCTTTTCAATTATTTCATCAATCAATTCAACGTTGTTCCTGTTTTCCTCCGAATACCTTAATGATTCCATTATTTCATCGTGGTTTATAAATTCTTCGGCCTTCAATGATTTAACATTATACATATTACTCTCCTTTAATTGCTTCGATCCTGATATCTCCTCTTGAAACCACTACATCATAGCCTATTTTTTTCATTCTGTTTTCTAAACAGCTTCTGCATTCCGCCGCTTCGTCACCGGTACATATTTTATTGTCGTACAACAGATATTTATTCCTGACGTTGACGGGAGATAAATTCGGCATAACTACATTTGCACCCGATAAAATCCCTTTTTCCCTTCCGTAAGGATCAATTGTGCCTAAAGCTGTTGTTGACGGAAGCAAAACATTTGGTATCATAAGTCTGATAAGACCAATCATAAACAAAGTCAGCTCCCCGTTGTCACCCTTAAATTCTCTGAATGATGTTTCGTGATGAGGGATGAACGGACCTATAC
>JAFACY010000158.1 GCA_023425285.1 Bacillota bacterium | reverse complement strand
TTTGCATAAGTCAATGAAAATAAGTTTTATTATCGTTAATAAACGTTGTTTATATTATTACCGTGAATTACGTAAATCATCCGCTCTTGTCATTCTGAGCGATAGCGAAGAATCTCAGGGTTTCAGGTGATGAGACCCTTCAGAGTAAGCCCGCAGGATGACTAATACTAAGACATTCGTCTATTATGGTATGTTTAACAAATTATAGTTAGTAAAACAGGGAATCTCATTTTTAATTATGAGGTTCCTTTTTATTTATTAAGTTGATTGTTTGTGTAAATTTGTTTATAATGATATAAAATAATATCCTGCAGGAAAAATATGACTGAATTATATAACGAATATTCAAACTATCTGAAAGAAAAATACGGAGAAAAGGTTTATAAGCTTCCTATCAATATACCGTGCACCTGTCCGAACAGAGACGGTTCAATCGGCTACGGAGGCTGCACTTTTTGCGCCGATGTGGGCACAGGCTTTGAGAGTCTGGACAGCTCACTTGATGTTAAAGAGCAACTAAAAATAAACATGGATTATATCAGAAAAAAATACAAAGCAAAAAAATTCATAGCTTACTTTCAAAATTATACAAATACATACGTGGAGTTAGAGTTATTTAAAAAATATATCACGGACTCCATAGTTGATGATATAGTCGAGATATCAATTTCCACCCGTCCGGACTGCATTTCCGAGGATTACCTTATATTTCTTGATTCTGTGAAAAAAGAACATAATATAAATATATCCATAGAGCTTGGACTGCAGACAGTAAATTACCATACACTTATATCAATAAACAGAGGACATACCCTGGCTGAGTTTATCGATGCGGTGTTAAGAATAAAAAAATATGGTTTTGAAATATGCGCCCATGTTATTTTAAATTTACCGGGAGATGACATAACAGATACAATTGAAGCAGCTAAAATACTGACGGTATTAAAGATTGACCAGGTAAAAATCCATTCACTTTACATAATGGAAAATACAGCTATGGGAATATTATATAAAAATAAGGAAATAACTGTAATAACGAAGGATGAATATGTTGAGAGAGTTGTTACATTTTTGGAGTATTTACATGAGGACATAGCCGTTCAAAGGCTGGCAGGCAGAGCTCCCGAGGAAAATTCCCTGTTTGTGAACTGGGGAATAAGCTGGTGGAAAATTAAGGACGATATAATTGATAAAATGAGTGAATGCAGGCGTTATCAAGGTTCTAAAGTTAAAACACAAACAGGAATGAAATAAACTTGTAAAAAATAAAAATAAGTAGTGTAAACATTTTTTGTTTGTGGTACAATATAGATGTAATTAACTTTTATAAAATTAAAGCGTAGGAGTGTGATTATTATGGTTCAATTAATTTGTGGACACAACGGCACCGGTAAAACAAGAAAAATGATCGACATGGCAAACAAAGCGATCGATGGTATTCAGGGAAAGATGGTTTTCTTAGAAGCGAATAACAGACATATATTTGATTTAGATTATAAAATCAGATATATAAACACAAAGGAATTTGGACTTACAAACGCTGAGCAATTTCATGGTTTTGTGTGCGGCTTAATTGCAACTGATTATGATGTGGAATATGTATACATAGACGGGCTGTACAAAATAGCGCAAGCAGGTTTAGAACGTTTAGAAGAAGTAGTTGGAAGATTAGAATACTTATCAGAAAAATTCAGTGTTAATTTTATAATGAGTGTAAATCATGACTATGAAGATGTTCCGGAAGGATTGAGAGATAAAGTAATAGCAGAGGCAGTATTGTCATAATAGCAATGTTAAATTACGGGCGGTTTTCGTTATCAGACGAAAATCGTCCCCTTTATTTAGTATTGCTAATTTTCGTGCTTTCTGATAAAATTAATAAGCAATATAGTATGGCAAATTAGAAAGAGTGATTTTATGAATTATTTCAAGCCAAACAAGACTATTTTCGATGATTTTTTTGAACACAGAGATTCATTGATAATTCAGCATATGAATGGCGACATAAACAAAAAGGAATATTTGGAGTTAAACTACAGGTATATGATAGATAAAAGCATTAAGCCGTTTCAACGTATAGACAGCTTTGAAAAGGGCATGTACAACTATCAATACTACAATATGATGGCTAAATACCACAAAATGATTGCACAGGAAATCAGGGACAAGGGCAAGCATGTAAGCTACTATCAAAAGTATTTGGGAGAAGCAGACTATTATTACAATGAAAAGGATAAAACCACCTTCAGATTACTGAGGTTTTTGCATTTTGAGAATGTTGATGCGTACTTCATTAAAATGGAATCCTCTGCCCTCGAAGGCAAGCTGTATGAAATAGTTCTCAGCGACTACGAATACGCAGTCCTGCATTCAAAAAGTATATGGCTCTTAGAAGTTCTGAAGAAAGAAAATGTGTTTTCCGATAAAAAGAAAAAATCTGTAATTGATTACTATGTAAATTCAAAATATTAACACACAGAAATAAACTCCGGAGGAGACGGTTTTGAACCATCATCTCCGGAGTTTTGCAAATTGTAAAGAAAACGGGCGTAAATGTGAAATTCTGTTGGTGGATTTCTCCCAAACTATCATTTATACTTGATTTACATTCAGATAAACAGAGGAGGGTACTATGAGTTTAGGAAACAGTTTATTCAGTGCACGAAAAAAAAGTGCTTTGTCACAGGAAGATGTTGCAGAAAAACTTGGCGTAAGCAGACAAACTATTTCTAAATGGGAGCTTGATGAAACGCTTCCGGATATACGACAGTCAAAGGAATTGTCGGTGCTGTATCATATTACTTTGGACGAATTAGTGAATTTTGATATTGAAGTAAAGGAAATTGAGGAAGCCATTGAAAAGACAAGCGAAGAAACTCAGAAGAAAATTGACTGGACAAAAATGTGGGGCAAAAAGTATCCTGTTTTGACAACATACCAACAGGAAGTCAAGGTTGACGCTTATGTCACAAAATTACAGGAAATGCTTGCTCGTTTGCAGCAGGAGCAT
Organism: Bacillota bacterium; assembly: GCA_023425285.1. Lineage (GTDB taxonomy): Bacteria > Bacillota > Clostridia > Tissierellales > Sedimentibacteraceae > Sedimentibacter. Next base: position 24,546 of record JAFACY010000158.1, on the reverse strand, counting down.
GGCTATAGTACAGAAGATGCATTTTTAGTCTTGAAAGATATTTTAGCACAAATATGGAATGCAAAAAAGACAACCGGATAATTCGGTTGTCTTTTATCGTGCGTTTGCTATTATTTTTATTATGTTGTCTAAGGATGTTCCAACTTCTATGTCGAAGGTACCGCTTCTCATTCTTGTATCCAGACCAAGCTCGATTGATCTGTCAAGAAAATCCTCTTTATTATCGATTAAGTTTGAAGCTAAAAGGATATCTCCAATTTTGGAAGGAAATGAACCTTCGGGGATGTTGATTGTTGCAATTAACCCGTTAGGTGTGCCCGGATTTGCAGGTTCCGGATCCTGAGGCGGGACTTCGCTATCGGGATCAGTTGGCGGATTTTCCTCTTGTGGCGGATTTTCCGGGTTGTTGTGTTCATTGGGTTCGTTAGATACTATTGGTGGTAGGTTATCCTTTATATCTTTTTCTATGCCCTTGTTCATAAGTATATTGAATCTCCAACCTAAAATTACAACCATTATCGCCACTACCGTCAATATTAATCCGTAATCGGTAATATTATATATAAAATCTCTTATAGCATTTATAATTTTTCTCATTGGTAACTCCTTGACTTATTTCCTATAGAATATATTAGCACAAAAATAACATTTGTACAATAAGGACATGCAATAAAAACTTGTTAATTTTATCAAATATTTCAATTCATTATGTACATGTCGGTTAATTTTGGTATAATATTAATACACATTATATATCGGAGAAATTATGAAAGAAAATAGAATAACAAATAACGAAGAGGGTCAAAGATTAGACAGATTTTTAAAAAAGTATTTAAATAAAGCAAATCAGTCATTTATTTATAAAATGATAAGGAAGAAAAATATAAAGCTGAATGATTCAAAGGCGGAGCCTGAAACGGTTTTAAAAAAGGATAATGTCGTGCAGCTTTATTTGTCTGACGATACAATAGACAAATTCAGAGAAAAGAAAGATTTGAAGCATACGGACATTCATTTCAGGGTTGTTTATGAGGATGATAATATCCTTGTTGTAAACAAGCCCGTGGGATTAAGCACTCAGCCGGATGTTACCAGCAGCAGAAATCTGATAGATGAGATAAAAATGTACCTTGATGCCAGGGAAGAAAATATCAGCTTTACATTTAAGCCGGCAGTCTGCAACAGATTGGACAAAAATACATCAGGGCTTGTCATTGCGGCCAAAAATTATGATGCATTGAAGCAAACGAACAAAGCAATAAGGGAGAGACGCATAAGGAAGTTTTATATGGCAAAGGTTCACGGCATCATAAAGGGTAATCTGGAGCTGAGAGATTACTTAATAAAAAACGATGAAAAAAACATGGTAAAAATAGTGAAGGAAACATCGGAAAATTCAAAGCAGATTGTTACATATGCACATCCCATAAAGACAGAAAACAATTTTACATGGCTTGAAATTGAAATAGAAACAGGCAGAGCTCATCAGATAAGGGCGCACCTTTCATCTATAGGACATCCGGTTGCAGGTGATAAAAAGTACGGCAGAAAGGACAGTGAAAAGCATCAGGTTCTTCATGCATACAAGCTTATATTAAACGGCTATGAGGAAGACTTAAGTTATTTAAATGACATGGAGATAAAATCTGAAATGAAGGACAGATTTACCATAGAAGGAGGGAAATGATGAAAATTGAATTGCTTAATAAAAATGAATTTATAGATGTGGGAGGCAGTGAATCACTTTACTCCATATTGAAAAGAGAATTCAAAGAGAACTATATCAATTACTTAGGTGCTAAGGTAAACAATAAGGTTCAGGCACTGGATTATGCAAAGCTGAATGAAAATGACAGAGTTCAGTTTTTTGACATAACGGACAGAGATGGTCGCAGAGTTTACATCAGGACACTTTCATTCATTTACATAAAGGCATGCAAGGACGTTTTTTCCGGAATAGATGTTGAAATAAAGCATTCATTGAATAAAGGTCTTTATACAGAATTAAAGAATAAGGATTTAATTACTAAAAATCAACTCAATAATATTAAAAAAAGAATGAACGAAATTATCGAGGCTAAAAGACCGATCAACAGCATCTGTGTCAGCGTAAAAGAAGCTCAGGAAATTTTCAGAAAGCAGGACATGGAGGACAAGGTTGAGCTTTTAAACTATCGCGAGAAAGAATTCATAAGCATATATGAATTGGATGGATATTATGATACATTTTACGGATACACTGCGCCAAACACGGAGGTTATAAATAAATTTGACTTAAGGCTTTTTTATCCCGGAATCATTTTAAATTTTCCCGCAGTTGAGAGCAATTTTGAATTACCTGAATACATTGAACAAAAGAAGCTTTACAAGGTATTCAAGGAAGCTGAGGAATGGGGGAAAATAATGGATGTAGGCTACGTCGGTGCTTTAAATAAAAAAATTGACAACAACACCATCGACGATATGATCCGTGTAAACGAAGCGCTGCATGAAAAGAAAATTGCATATATTGCAGATGCTATAGCATCAGATAAAAATATAAAAATCGTATTGATAGCCGGACCTTCTTCATCAGGCAAGACTACATTTGCTCAGAGATTATCCATACAGCTCAGAGTTAACGGTAAAAAAACATATGCTATTTCATTGGATGATTATTTTGTTGACAGGCATTTGACCCCGAGAGACGAAAAGGGAGATCCTGATTTTGAAACTATAAATGCTTTGGATTTGGAATTGTTCAATGAACATTTAATAAGCCTGATGTCAGGTGAAGCAGTAAGTATTCCGGTTTTCAATTTTGTAACGGGAATGAGAGAATATACGAGAGAGCCTGTTACATTGACCGATGATCATGTAATAATCATCGAGGGCATCCACGGTCTGAATGATGAATTAACAAAGCAGATACCTCAGATTAACAAATTCAGAATTTATATAAGCGCGTTGACTCAATTAAATATTGACAACCATAACCGTATTTCCACATCAGATTTAAGGTTGATACGACGAATTGTAAGAGACAATACCCACCGCGGTAACAACGCTCTTAAAACACTGCAGCTCTGGAGCAATGTGGTCAGAGGAGCGGAAAAATATATATTCCCGTATCAGGAAAATGCAGACGCTATTTTTAACTCTGCACTTGTTTATGAGCTCTGCGTCCTGAAAAAATATGTAGAACCTGTATTGATGGAAGTGGAAGAAAGCAGTGAATATTACGCAGAAAGACAAAGACTGTTAAGATTTTTAAGCTATTTCAAAACTATCGAAAATGAAAATGCCATACCTAACACATCTATAGTGAGAGAGTTTATAGGCGGAAGCTGCTTCGAGTAACTGAAACGACAGAGGAACAATTGGAGAACAATAGCACAACAATAGGTGAGCAATTGTAAAAATGGGGATGCAAAGCATCCCTTTACTATTGTTCTCCCAGCGTTCTCCAATTGTTAAAAATCGTTCATACTTATTTTTGCTCTTTTCATGCCTACGCTCAGTACTAGTCCCATGCTTACTATGTTTACCAGCATAAATGTTCCCCCATAGCTTATGAATGGCAGGGGAATTCCCGTAACGGGCAGGAGCCCCATGGTCATACCTATATTTTCAAGTATGTGGAAAAACTGCATTGCCGCAATTCCCGTAACTATCAGTGAACCGAATAAATTAGCCGCATTTCTCGCTATTTTTATCAGGCGGTAAAATAATATACCGTACAGTGTAAGCAGCAAAAGACCTCCCATAAGTCCTAATTCTTCTCCTATTACCGCAAATATGAAGTCTGTTTCCTTGGTAGGTAGATAATTCAATTGATTCTGAACTCCCTTATACAGACCTCTCCCGTAAATCATTCCCGAGCCGATGGCGATTTTTGATTGTATAACGTGGTAACCGGTACCCTCGGGATCCAATTCAGGGTATATAAATGTAACGATTCTGTCTATGCGATAATCATCCTTGGGGACATAGTCCTGCATGATGTAATAAAAGGCGACTAAACCTATCACCAGCAGTACGAATAAAATTAACACCACTGTTATTACATATTTTCTGTCTATTCCTGCAACAAATAACATGGCAGCTATGAAGAATATAAATACGAGAGCGGTACCTATATCCGGCTGCATCAAAATAAGCGCAACAGGAAAAAATGCAAAAACCAGAACCTTAACGAGTACTGCCGGATTATTTATATTATCCTTATTTACGTCTATAAACTTGGCTACGGATACAATGACACCAAATTTAGCCAATTCAGACGGCTGAAAAACTATTGGTCCTACAGCAATCCAACTTCTTACATCACCCCATTCACTTGCATTTACGGGATTTATCAAGGTATAAATCAAAAGCAGCACAGTTATACAATAAATGGGGATATAAAAGCCTCCGTATATATCATAATCTATGAATAACAAAACAAACACGGCAAACATACCCATCGCAAAAGCAGTAATCTGTGTTTTCAAATAGGGTTCACTGCCCAGAGTCTTACTCATGGTAGCGCTGTTAATTGCTATAAATCCGTACACGCACAAAATTATTACCGTGAATAATAAAATAAAATCAAATCTTTTAAACTTGCTTTCTTTTTTAAACATATCAAATTCCTTATCATAATATATCATCTGATTGATATATGAATTATATCATAATTTAAACATTTGCAAAACAAATTTTTGCGCAAGCCAAGATTTACATAGTATTACACTTATGGTATAATAAATACATTATTGGAAGGTTGGTAGACATATGATAATATTAGGCATCGACCCGGGGCTTGCAATTTCGGGATATGGTATAATAAACTATTCGGGTAATAAATTTGAGGTTATAGATTACGGAGCTGTTATAACCGAAAGCACTGAGGAATTTCCGAAGAGGCTTAAGAAGCTTTATGACAGCTACATGAATATATTTGAGGTGTACAAGCCGGAGGCTGTGGCGATAGAGGAGTTATTCTACAACAAAAACACCAAGACTGCAATAGCCATAGCTGAAGCGAGAGGCATACATCTGTTGGCGGCGGAAAACAAGAATATACCTCTTTACGAATATACTCCTCTTCAGGTAAAGCAGGGGATAGTGGGATACGGGAGAGCGGAAAAAAAGCAGATTCAGGAAATGGTGAGAGTTATATTGAAGCTGGATGCGGTACCTAAGCCGGATGATGTGGCAGATGGTCTCGCGTTGGCAATATGCCATGCACATTCTCTGAAATTTGCGGAAAGCTTTAGAATTGTTAAATATTGACGATTAAAGGAGGAAAAATGATAAGCTATATCAAGGGTACGGTTGTAAAAAAAGGCTTGGATTTTGTAGTGATAGATAACAATGATATGGGATACTTCGTCAACACGTCGCTTTCAAGCTTAAATAAGCTTTGTGAGGGAGAGAAGGCGACCATTCTTACATATATGCACATCAGAGAGGACATTATAGCTCTTTACGGTTTTTTAACTGCGGACGAGCTTGAATTGTTCAGGAAATTAATATCCGTTAACGGAATAGGCCCGAAGGCAGGACTTTCCGTATTGTCCACGTATGAATCAAACACGGTTAAGGAAATTATAATAAAGGAAGATGTGACAAGGATGTCTAAGGTTCCTGGCATAGGCAAAAAAACCGCAAGCAAGGTTATTCTCGAATTGAGGGACAAGGTAGGAGTAATGGACGGAGCAGTGGCTGATACTGAGGGCACAGGTATTTTCGGTGCTGAATGTGAGTCGTCGGATGTATTGAATGCATTAATCAGTCTTGGATTTAATTCCTATGAAGCTAAAAAAGCATTGGACAAAATAGATGTGGCGGGAAAAAGCGAAAACGAAATTATCAAAGAGGCGTTAAAAAATATAAACAGGCAGGTATGATATGTTTGACAGAGAAAATGAAATTGTAGCCGGGACATTTAATAACGGCGAAGAGGAATTGGAGCTCAGCTTAAGACCCCAGAGATTGTCTCAATATATCGGTCAGAATAAGGTGAAGGAAGTCCTGAATATATTTATTGAATCGGCAAGACTAAGAAATCAGCCTCTTGATCACGTATTGTTATCCGGACCTCCGGGTCTGGGAAAAACCACTCTTGCCAATATTATTTCAAATGAAATGAATGTAAATATCAGGGTGACCTCGGGACCGGCCATAGAAAGACCCGGTGATCTGGCAGCCATACTGACCAACTTAAATGAAAATGATGTTCTTTTCATTGATGAAATACACAGACTGAACAAAAATGTCGAGGAAGTATTGTATCCCGCACTGGAGGATTTTGCGCTGGATATCATTATCGGCAAGGGTCCTTCGGCAAGATCAATCAGGCTGGATTTACCCAAGTTTACTTTGATAGGAGCTACGACGAGATCGGGAATGCTGGCATCACCTCTTAGAGACAGGTTTGGGGTGTTGTGTAATCTGGATTTTTATGATGCAAAGGATTTAAAGGAAATAGTTGTTAGGTCTGCGAGTATTATCAATGTTGAAATTGATGATAAGGGTGCGGAGGAAATAGCAAGACGCTCAAGGGGAACACCGAGAATAGCAAACAGGCTTCTGAAGCGTGTGAGAGATTACGCCATAGTGAAGAGTGACGGCATAATTGATGCAGGCACAGCGGATCTGGCTCTCAGGATGCTGGAAATAGACCAGATGGGTCTTGACAAGCTGGACAGAAGGATTCTTAATACGATTATTGATTTTTATAAGGGCGGACCTGTGGGGCTTGATACGTTGTCGGCTTCAATAGGTGAAGAGAAGGTAACCATAGAGGATGTCTATGAGCCTTATCTGCTGCAAATCGGGTATCTGAACAGAACTCCGAGGGGCAGGGTTGTTACGGAAATGGGATACAGACACGTTAACAAAATCAGACAAAATGACGGGCAGCTTTCTTTTGATTTAGGGGAGGAATTGTAATGACGAGACTATTTAGAAGAACAACTGTATTTTCAATTTTAATAATTTTTTTATTCACTGCGGTATGCTACGGTGCGTCTTCTGATAACGAATATGTGAGAGTCAGAATAAGGTTTCCGAGGGTTTCCAATGAGCAGGCTTCCTTAAAGGGTTATGATGGTATAAATGTCTATGAAATAAATGGAGAGCCAGATGAAATTTTTGAGCTTGACAGTAATCAGGTAAGCGTACAAATAGATTCCGGCAGGACATATCATATTGCGTTAAATGACAGCTACGATTCGTATGAAGAAGCCTTAAGCTATGCAGAAGAATTTGAAAGCAGCTTCGGAGATGACTTTTATCCATACTATGACGGTGATGATTTTAAAGTATACGCAGGATTTTATTCGGGCAGAAATGATGCAAATTCTATTTTGAACAAATTGAGCAACAACGGCTATGCTGCCGAGACAGTGAACACGGGATTCAAAAGCATAGTCGTGTACAACGAAAAAAGCAAGCCGCTTTTGATGTACAATAATAATATTAATTTGTACTTTACATCCTATTATGACAAAGAGTCCATAGATATGGTAATGATTGACAACAGACCATACAGAGGATACATGGGCTTTAAAATAATTGAGGATTCAAGGCTTATATCAATAAATTACGTTGAGCTGGAAAGCTATTTATACGGTGTTGTACCTAATGAAATATCTGCCTCATGGGGAATGGAGAGCCTGAAAGCTCAGGCTGTTGCGGCAAGAACCTATGCTGTATATAATATGAGTCCGAGATCAATGTACGATATGGATGATAATCAGAATTCCCAGGTTTACAGAGGATACAATTCCGAAAAGGAAGCAACGGATAAGGCTGTCGATGAAACAAGGGGTGAAATGATTTATTATGATGATGAGCTCATACAGGCATTTTATCATTCAACCAGCGGAGGCAGCACCGAAAGTACCGAAAATGTATGGTCTGAGAAACTGCCCTATGCCGTTGGTGTGGATGACGCATACAGTGACAGATCAGGTTCACCGTACAATGAATGGCAGAAAAGCTACAGCAAGGAAGAAATACTTAAAAAGCTAAGAGATGATGGCAATAATGTCAGAGAGCTTTATTCGGTGGAAATAACCAAGGTAACTGAAAACAACAGAGTTGTTGAATGTATATTTTCCACTGATATTGGAGAACTTTCATATAAGAAAGAAAAGGCACGCCTGCTGCTGGGACTTATGAGCTCATGGTTTGATATAGTAAACGGCAACGTATTTTATTTCACCAATGAGTTTACTCATTTAAATGAAAAGAAGACAATCCCTTCAAGGAGCGGCGGAAGCGGCATACTGGACAGTATAGTTGATGAAAAAGACGAAGATGGGAATGAAGACAATAGCTTTAAAAGCTTAAACTCAGGCGGTATCATAGGCAGGACGGCCATATCAAGCAAGGGAACAAGCAAGATAACCAAGGATACACTTTCTGTCATATCATCAAAGGGAATATCAACTCTTAAAACGGGTTCATCCTCCTCGTACAATTTTGAAGGCAGAGGATGGGGACATGGAATAGGCATGAGCCAGTACGGAGCCAAGCAAATGGCTGAAGAGGGCTTCGGCTATGACGAAATATTAAAACACTATTTTACCGGAGTAACTATAAAATGACGGAATTAAACTTTAAAACAAGTGATTTTTACTATGATCTGCCTGAAGAACTGATAGCGCAGACACCAATAAAGGAAAGAGACCATTCAAGACTTTTGGTTCTTGATAAAAAAACGGGAGAAATTGAGCACAAGCATTTTTATGATATAGTTGACTACTTTAACGCGGGAGACTGTCTCGTAATTAATGACACAAAGGTACTGCCTGCAAGGCTGTTCGGAACGAAGAAGGACACGGGGAGCCTGATTGAAATTCTTTTACTCAAAAGGATTGATGACAAAAGGTGGGAAACCTTAGTCAAACCGGGCAAGAAAGCCAGAATCGGTGCAGAAATAATTTTCAAGGAAAACCTCCTGTCGGGGAAAATAGTTGAAGTGCATGAGGACGGAAACAGAATAATCGAATTTGATTACAAGGGTATATTTGAAGAAATACTTGATCAGCTTGGTGAAATGCCTCTTCCTCCATACATACATGAGAAGCTTGAAGACAAAAACAGATATCAGACGATTTATGCCAGACATCCCGGCTCAGCCGCAGCTCCTACAGCAGGGCTGCATTTTAATGATGAGGTATTAAAGAAGCTGGAAGATAAAGGCGTGGATATTGCAAGACTGACACTACATGTTGGTCTTGGTACATTCAGACCCGTAAAGGCAGAATTTATATCCGAGCACAAGATGCATTCGGAATACTATGAGCTGTCCGAATTCGAAGCAGATAAAATAAATAAGGCAAAGCAAGACAGTAAGAGAGTGATTTCCGTAGGCACAACAAGCACGAGGACACTTGAAACCATAGGTGATGAAAACGGCTTTGTAAAGCCTCAGAAGGGCTGGACGGATATATTCATTTTTCCGGGCTACAAATACAGGGTGGTGGACGCACTGATAACAAATTTCCATTTACCTGAATCAACATTGATTATGCTGGTGAGTGCACTGGCCGGAAAGGATAATATTATGGGAGCGTACAAAACAGCTGTTGAGCATAAATACAGATTCTTCAGCTTTGGGGATGCCATGTTCATAAAATAATAAGTGGGTGAAAAATGTTTAAATATGAGTTAATAAAGGAATCAAAGGAGTGCAAGGCGCGCTTAGGTAAAATTTATACCAATCACGGAGTTATAGAAACTCCCATATTTATGCCTGTGGGTACAAAGGCTACGGTTAAGGCGATGACTCCCGAGGAATTAAAGGATTTAGAAGCACAGATAATATTGGGAAACACATATCATTTATATTTGAGACCGGGTCACGACCTCGTAAAGGAAGCCGGCGGTCTGCACAAGTTTATGAACTGGGACAGACCGATTTTAACGGACAGCGGCGGATTTCAGGTGTTCAGTCTGGGACCTCTGAGAAAGATAACAGAGGAAGGGGTTGAGTTCCGCTCTCACATAGACGGCTCAAAGCACTTTATAAGCCCCGAAAAGTCCATGGAGATACAAAATTATCTGGGCTCGGACATAATGATGGCATTCGATGAATGTGCACCGTATCCCGCTTCACATGACTACGTTGAAAAATCCATGCAGCGTACTACAAGATGGGCAAAGAGATGTAAGGACTACCATACGAATACGGACAATCAGGCATTGTTCGGAATAGTGCAGGGAGGAATGTACAAGGATTTAAGGATAGAAAGTGCAAAGCAGATTACTGAACTTGATTTTCCCGGTTATGCAATAGGGGGATTGAGTGTGGGAGAACCAAGAGAGCTCATGTGTGAGGTAATGGATTACACGGTTGATTGTCTGACTAAGGATAAGCCGAGATATCTGATGGGTGTAGGAAGCCCGGATTATTTATTTGAAGCTGTTGAAAGAGGCATAGACATGGCTGACTGTGTATTGCCCACAAGGATGGCAAGACACGGCGCATTCATGACCAGCAAGGGTCAGCTTACGATAAAAAATGCAAAGTACAAACGCGATTTTAAGCCCATAGACGAAAATTGCGGCTGCTATACCTGCAGAAATTATTCGAGAGCTTATATAAGGCATTTATTTGGAGAAAATGAGATACTTGGAGCGAGATTAGCATCAATACACAATTTATTTTTCTTGATTAATTTGATGAAACGTATTAGAATAAGTATAATGGAAGATAATTTTATGAAATTCAAAAAAGAATTTTATGATAATTATGGATATTAATTGATTACATAGGAGGAAATATGCCAGAGCAAGGTTCACCATTCGGTTCAATTATAATGATGGTTGCATTATTCGGATTAATGTACTTCATGATGATAAGACCGCAAAGAAAAAAAGATAAACAGGTTAAGGAAATGAGAGAAAGCTTAGCAATCGGTGATGAAGTTATAACAATAGGCGGAATTCACGGTAAGGTTGTTAAGATTAATGATGAGATAGTGACATTGGAGCTGCCTCATGCAAAACAAAGAATAGAATTTTCCAAGTGGGCAATCGGATCGGTTGGAAAAAAAGGAAAAGAAAAAGCAGAAGTTAAAGAGACTGCTGAAGAAGAAACTCCGGCAGATGAAGATAAAGAAAATTAAAAAGCATAAAAAATTAAAGGAGCTTGCGCTCCTTATTTTTTTGTTCTAACTCATTTATGCATTTTTTCCGAACAGATTCTTTCCTGCAACAATGATTTCGTGTGACAGCAGCGGAACCATCGATAACAGAATTAAATTGCCCCATTCTCTTAAGGATAACTGACTTGTTTCAAAAACTTGTGTAAGAACAGGAATTTCCGTAACAGCTATCTGAAGTGCCAGACCGAGTATAAATGCTCCTATCATTGATTTATTATCGAACATATTCATTTTAAATAATGATTTGTCGTAATTTCTCATACCTATGGCATGGAACAATTGTGACACTCCAAGCGTTGTAAATGCATATGTCTGAGCATGCTCTATGATGCTGTAATCAACTCCGTTAACTACCAGGGTCTGACCTAGCATCCATTTTATATTTTCGAGAGTTACGACCATACCTTCAGCATTTAAGTGCATAATTGGTGACCACAGGAATGCTCCCAGTGTAAGAGCAGCTATCATGAAACCATTATATATTGTAAATACCAAGCCTCCGTGTGCAAACAAGCTTTCATTCGGATCTCTCGGCTTAGCCTTCATTATGTCCTTGTCCTTAGTGTCAACTCCTAATGCCAGTGCAGGCAATGAATCTGTTATAAGGTTAATCCAAAGTATGTGAATCGACTGAAGCGGAGATGCGAGTCCTGCAGCTATGGCAGAGAACATTGAAATAACCTCTCCGAAATTGGACGAAAGCAGGAACAATACTGTTTTTTTAATGTTCTGATAAATTCCTCTTCCTTCGGCAACTGCCTTTTCAATAGTTGCAAAATTATCATCTGTCAGTACCATGTCTGCGGCGCCCTTGGCAACGTCTGTACCTGTTATACCCATCGCCACTCCTATGTCTGCCGACTTAAGAGAAGGAGCGTCGTTTACACCGTCTCCTGTCATAGAAACTATGCTGCCATTTGATTTAAATGCTTTGACAATCATAACCTTATGCTCCGGAGAAACTCTTGCAAATACGCGTAAATCTCTTACTCTGTTGTTTAGCTGCTCCTGAGACAATTCATTTAAATCACTGCCTGTTATACATTGCTTTTCATCTTCGGCGATACCTAAGTCCTTGGCTATAGCTAAAGCAGTGTCCCTGTGGTCGCCTGTTATCATTATGGTTGTGATGCCTGCCTGCTTTAATACCTGTACAGAATCCTTCGCTTCTGGTCTCGGAGGGTCAATCATACCTATCAGACCAACAAACGTGAGATTATCTTCATTTGCCGTGTCATCATCCTCTTTATATCCTAAAGCTAAAACTCTCAGAGCTCCTCTTGCCATTTCGGAGGCTGCTTTATTTATATCATCCGTATGCTGTCCGGTGATTTCTGTAACTTCACCGTTTAAGTATATTTTTGTGCATCTGCCCAGGAGTATGTCCATAGCTCCTTTGGTATAGCTCATTACCTTGCCGTCTTCCTTGTGAACCGTCGTCATCAGCTTGCGGGCTGAGTCAAATGACTGCTCGTTGATTCTCGGATTAGTTTGCTCCAGACCCTCACGTGTAACATTGACCAATTTTCCCATGTCCAATAAAGCAAGCTCTGTGGGATCACCGATTCTTTCGTTATCAGCTGTAGAAGCATCATTGCAAAGTACGAAGCCTTTGACAAAGACAGTATTTTTATCGTAAGAAAGCTCCTTAACGTCTTTTAACTGATTATCCATATATATTTTTGTGACAGTCATTTTGTTCTGTGTGAGAGTTCCTGTTTTATCTGAACAGACAACGCTGACAGCACCTAAGGTTTCAACTGCAGGAAGCTTTCGCACTATGGTATTAACCTTAACCATTCTCTGAACTCCGAGAGCCAGGACAATTGTTACAACGGCAGTTAAGCCCTCAGGTATTGCCGCAACAGCAAGTGCGATTGCCGTAATAAGCATTTCAACTATATCTCTTCCCTGCAACAGTGCCATACCGAACATTGCCGCAACTATAACTATTGCCACAATACCGAGAAGCTTGCCCAAATCGTTCAGTCTTTTCTGCAGAGGAGTTAATTCTTCTTCACTTTCATTAAGCATGGATGCAATTTTTCCTATTTCAGTATCCATACCGGTGTATACAACCACACCTTCTCCTCTTCCGTAAGCCACGCTGGTTGAGGAATATGCCATGTTTATTCTGTCGCCTATACCCATTTCCTTTTCGGCGATGAAGTTTGCGTCCTTATCGACGGGAACCGATTCGCCTGTCAATGCTGATTCTTCTATCTTTAAATTTACTGATTGAAGCAATCTTAAGTCTGCCGGGATTATACGACCGGCTTCAAGTATAACTATGTCACCGGCTACCAATTCGCTTGCCGATATTTCCATAACCTTGCCGTTCCTTCTCACCATAGCCGTGGGGCTGGAAAGATTTTTTAATGCTTCTAAAGCAGCTTCGGCTTTTGATTCCTGTACAACTCCTATTACTGCGTTAATCAAAACAACTATTAAAATTATTACAGCGTCAGTTACCTCGTGCAGAATAACCGATATAGCCGCTGCAGCAAAAAGTATATAAATCATTGTGTCCTTCAGTTGAGCCAGAAACATCTGCAATATGGTTTTTCGCTGTTTTTCAACTAAGGCATTTGGTCCGTTTTCCTCTAACCGTTTTTTTGCTTCATCCTGATTCAGACCATTGCTGCCTTGGACATTTAAGGCTGACAATGTATCTTCAGAGCTTTTTTGATAATACATAATTTTCTCCTTTTTAGTTCTGATTTTACTTACAGTATAAGATTTGGGTCGTTTCCTTAGTATTCCAAATTTTTTCAATAAAATGAAAAACTAAAGAAATTATTAAAAAAAGACCTTTCGCATATCTTTTAAATAAAAGATACACTAAAAGTCTTGTTACCTAAACTACATAATCAGATTTTCAGCCAGAATCCTTGATTCCGTGTTGTTGACTGAAAATTTAAAACTACTCCCTCTTAGTAATTTTACTTTAGCAAAACCGATTTAAAAAGTCAAGAAATTTTTAAAAGTTCTTTTTTACCCTGTTTTGAATAATATTTAATGAAAAGAAAAATTGGAGGATAATTATGAATATAGCCAAATTGCTCAAATATTCACTGTATCTTTTTATAATGATACTTGCGGTGTTCTTTGTTATAACAATATATATGTATTTTTTCTCAAAACAGCCGGCAGCAGAAATCAGCTACAGCATAGCAGTGCCCCTTTGCATATTTATTGTGTCGTTATTGTATGCCAAAAGTGTACATGAAAGAGGTCTCATAAGAGGAATTGAAATATGGATTATTTATTTTGCGCTGGTTCTTTTGATGAAGGTACTGTTCAGTTATTCGGGCGAAATCAGCATCGTAAGACAATTGCTGTATCTTCCCGTGTCAATTCTGGGAGGAGTTTTGGGAGTCAACACCAGGCTGAAAATACCAAAAAGATAAAGACTAAAAAAAATACTTTAAAATAACGGAGATAAGTGCTATAATCTTTCAATAAGGGCTTTGCCCGTTATTCAAGGTTCATAAGGAGGGTCATTATGGTACATATTAAAACACTTAACCAAACAAAGCTTACAGACAATATGAGCGTAAAGGGATGCGGAGAATGCCAGACTTCATGTCAATCTGCATGTAAAACTTCTTGTACAGTAGGAAATCAAAAGTGCGAGAATAAATAAATTTGTAGTGGCTGAGCCACTACTTATTTTTATTTTTTTATAAGGTTAATTTCGGAGGAAAAATGATACATATATTTAAAATGAACGACATGCATTTTGCTGTTGATACAAACAGCGGGCTGGTGCATGTTATTGATGAAATAATTTATGACCTGCTTGATAACGATAATTTCAAATGCAGTCATAAAGTTGAAGAATTGGAAAACAAGTATGGTAAGGATGTAATAAATGAGGCGATATCGGAAATAAATTATCTGATAGTAAATAATATGCTTTATACTGAGGAAACAAATGCTGTAAATAAAATTAAGCCGGCCATCAAGGCAATGTGCCTGAACATGACGCATGACTGCAATTTAAGATGTGAATATTGCTTTGCTTCACAGGGCAGCTACAATGGTGCAAGAGAAATTATGAGCTATGAAACAGGTAAAAAGGCATTTGATTTTATAGTTGAAAATTCCGGATTCAGAAGAAATTTGGAGGTTGATTTCTTCGGCGGCGAGCCTCTCATGAATTTTGAAACCATCAAAAAGCTTGTGGATTACGGCAGATCTCTTGAGGAAAAGCATAATAAACATTTCAGGTTTACCATCACTACAAATGGTGTGCTTTTAGATGATGAGAAAATAGATTATATAAATGAAAATATGGACAATGTTGTTCTCAGTATAGACGGAAGAAA
Organism: Bacillota bacterium; assembly: GCA_023425285.1. Taxonomy (GTDB): domain Bacteria; phylum Bacillota; class Clostridia; order Tissierellales; family Sedimentibacteraceae; genus Sedimentibacter. Next base: position 9,071 of record JAFACY010000158.1, on the reverse strand, counting down.
GACAGTAAATGATAAAGTACGTAAAACAATCAATGAAAAGGGAAGCTATGAGACAATCGTAAAGAATTTTCAGAATTTTGTTTCCAAAAGAATGGACAAGGACTACTTCGCAAGAGGGACTTTCACCGCATACAATTTAGATTTTGCGGAGGATGTTAAGCACATCCGTGATCTGGGCTTTGATAAAATATCTGTTGAGCCTGTTGTGGCAAGTCCCGAAGAAAAATACGCTTTAAAGGAAGAGCATCTGGAGGCTCTGAAGGCGGAGTATGAAAAGCTTACAGAGCTTTATATTGAAAGCAGCAGTGATGAAGACAAAAAATTCAACTTCTTCCATTTCAACATTGAGCTTGACGGAGGTCCGTGCATCTATAAAAGATCAATCGGCTGCGGAGCAGGAACCGAATATGTTGCCATAACGCCCAACGGAGATATATATCCGTGTCACCAGTTTGTGGGACAGGATGAATTTATCGCAGGAAATGTTGATGAAGGCATTGTCAACGAAGAAATAACAGATAAATTTAAAAACGTATCCGTAAATGACAAGCCTGTATGCAAGGATTGCTGGGCAAAGTATTATTGCAGCGGCGGTTGTCATGCAAATGCATATAATTTTAACAAGGATTTCAACATACCGTATAGTGTGGGATGTGAATTGGAGAAAAAACGTATAGAATGCTCCATATATATTAAGGGTAAATTGTCACAATAAGTCTAAAATATGGTTTGGCAATAAAAAAATGTGGTAAATATATACTGTTATATAGTATAATGTAATATCAACATTTAATGAAAATTTATTAAAACAACAGGAGAGGAGTGTAAGTATGCAAATTGGGTTTATAGTAGTATTAATAATAGCAATATTTGTTGCAATCTTTTCTATTCAGAACGGAGATATTGTCAGTCTGGATTTGTTTTTGACAAAGGTTGATCTTCCGTTAGCGGTAATAATAATGGTATGCGTTATTATCGGAGCTGTTTTAGTGCTTATATTAGGCACAACAAGACAATTCAAGAAAAGGTCCGAATCAAAGGAACTGAAAAACAAGATTAAAACTCTTGAAAATGACAAGGCGATTGTTGACAAAACTGCAAGTGATTTAGAGCAGGAAGTGCAGACATTAACGGAAAAGAACAATGAATTTTCGTTGAAAGTTTCTGAGCTTGAGGAAAACATCAAGACACAAAAGGAAACTATCGAAATATTAAATAATGAAGTCAGAGCATTAAATAAGGAAGTTGCAACACTGAGCAACGAATTGGAATCATCAAAAGCTGCTTATGATACTGTACTTGATTCCGAAACTATAAACGAAAGCGTCGGCACCGAATTGAACGATGAAAAAAGTGAAGTTGAAAGTGAATGATTACAATCAGAAAGATATTGATGAGATAAGCAAAAAATTCAATCTTTCGGACATATCCTCAAGGATATTGTTAAACAGAAATTTAAGAACATTTGATGAGATAGAAGAATTTCTTGATCCGGATTATAAATACTTTGAAGATGCAGAAAAATATAAGGATGTACAAAAAAGTGCGCTCAGAATTTTAGAAGCTGTTAAAAACAACGAGCACATGGTAGTCTACGGGGATTATGATGTTGACGGTGTTACTTCCATTTGTCAATTTGTAATTCTTCTCAGAAAAGCAGGTGCAAGCATAGAATATTATGTTCCTGAAAGAGAAGCGGAGGGTTATGGCATAAGCTCGGATTTTGTAGAGCTTTTAAGAAATAATTCTATAAAAGCAAGCTTGATTATAACAGTTGACTGCGGTATAGCCGAAATAGAAAAGATAAGTGAAATAACCGGTTTAAACAAGGATGTCATCATTTTGGACCACCATCAGTGCAAGGAAGAATTACCAGAGGCGTATGCTATAATCAACCCAAAACAAAAAGATTGTCCGTCAAAAAATAAGCAGCTTTGTGCTTCCGGACTGTCTTTTAAATTTTTGACGGTTTTAAACAAACATTTAAAGGTGCAGGATGTAGAAGATATATTATTGGAGTTAGCGTGTCTTGGAACTATTGCAGATATTGTTGACCTGATAGGTGATAACAGGATTATTGCAAAGAACGGACTGACAAAGATTAACAATACGAGGCTCGTCGGATTGAAAAAGCTTATGGAGGTTGCGGGCATAAAGGACAGGGAAATTGACTCCTTTCACATCGGATTCATAGTAGCACCCAGAATAAATGCTGCCGGCAGAATGGATACGGCTGAAAAAGCAATAAGGCTTTTGCTTGCCGGGGACGAAAATGAGGCTGAGCTTCTTGCCTTGGAGCTTGAAGGCTTAAATTTACTGAGAAAGCAAGCTGAAGGTGTAATTTTTGAAGAAGCTGTCAGGAAGATAGAAACGGATTTTTTATATAAGAAAAATATTATAGTTGTATATGGAACTAACTGGCATGAGGGTGTTCTGGGTATTGTGGCATCAAAGCTCACCGAAAGATATGAGAGACCCAGTGTTGTTATTTCCGTTAAGGACAGTATCGGTAAAGGCTCTGCCAGGAGTCTGGAGTACCTGGATATCTTTGAAAGCTTCAAGGCAGCAGATTCTTATCTGGTAAAGTACGGAGGGCACAAGCTTGCTGCCGGACTGACCATACAGGAAGAAAATATAAATGCTTTCTCCAATGAATTAAACAGCTATATTCAAGCACAATATGAAGAAGAAATAAATGCAAAGGAAATTGCTGCCGATTCATATGTGCATATAAAGGATTTAAGCATGAATCTGTATAATGAAATATGCAGTCTTGAACCCTTTGGAGCAGGAAATCCTACACCTCTTCTTGCGCTTGTGAAATCGTCCATAAAAAGTATTAAAAAAGTAGGCAAGGATGGAAATCATTTAAGCATTTCACTGACAAACGGAATCAGCGATATATCTGTTATCGGATTCAATAAAATCAATCTGTTGGAAAAGGCTCTGACTAAGCCCTATGCATATGCTGTCACAATGGGCTTGAATGATTTTAACGGCAAAAAATCCATTCAGCTTATTTTACAGAATATAGAGGAAGATGAAGACTTTGAATACGATGTTGACGAAGAAAAATTGAAGATGATTAATTCAATTATCAATAAAACTAAATCAAAAATAATTAAAACCGATATATTTATACTTGTTGAAAAGATAAATAGTCTATATAATACTAAAATAACAGCGGAAGAAATTGTTTGTATGCTGAAAAAGGCAGATAATATACAGTATGCGTTAAAGGACAGTATTCTGTACATAAAAAAATAGCTTTACCGGAGGATTTTAATGGACTTAAAAGAAAAAATCAGAGTAATTGATGGTTTTCCTGCAGAAGGAATCAGTTTTAAGGATATTACAACGCTTTTAATGGATGCAGATGCATTAAAAGATTGCATTAATCAAATGTCGGAGAGATTTAAGGATGTCAAGGTTGATATGGTAATAGGACCTGAATCAAGAGGATTTATTTTTGCGACACCTCTTGCCTACTTGCTGGGAACAGGTTTTGTTCCTGTAAGAAAACCGGGAAAGCTTCCTGCCGAAACAATAAGCTACGAATACAAGCTTGAATACGGAACAGATAAACTGGAGATCCACAGGGATGCAATAAAGCCGGGTCAGAAGGTGCTGATAATCGATGACCTGCTGGCTACCGGAGGAACTATGTATGCTGCAGCTAAGCTTGTTGAAAAGCTTGGCGGCGAAGTTGTGGGACTTGGTTTTTTAATAGAGCTTACGGATTTAAACGGAAGAGATAAATTAGAAGGATACAAGGTAGAGTCGCTGATACAATATTAAGAAAAGATACGGTGGAAGAATGCTTGAAAATTTAATTAATCAAATTGAATCATACAATCCGAATGCGGATATTGCGGTTGTGGTCAAGGCATACAATTATGCTGAGATGGCTCACTCAAATGCACAGACAAGACTTTCAGGTGAAAGATATTTTGTTCACCCTTATCAGGTTGCGCTTATTTTAGCTGACCTGCACGTTGATGTTCAGACAATTGCTGCAGGGCTTCTCCATGATGTAGTTGAGGATACCGGAATAACCGATGACGACATGAAAAGAGAGTTTGGCGAGGAAATCGCCAATATGGTTGATGGTGTAACGAAGCTGAGCAAGGTTAAATACAGAAACAAAGAGGAGCGTCAGGCTGAATCTTTGAGAAAAATGATAATTGCGATGTCAAAGGATATCAGGGTGGTTATCATAAAGCTTGCTGACCGTCTGCACAACATCAGGACTCTTGAGTACATGCCTAAAGAAAAACAATATCAGAAAGCAATGGAAACCATTGAGATATATGCTCCCATTGCAAATCGTCTTGGTATGGCTTCAATCAAGTGGGAATTAGAGGATTTAAGCTTAAAATATATAGATCCCGAAGGATATGAGGATTTAGTAAAAAAGGTACAGGAAAAAAGTGAGAAGCGTAAGGATTATATCAGTCAGATTATTTCCACCATGTACGAAAAGCTTAATGAATCAAATATACCTGCAGATATAAAGGGAAGACCGAAAAGTCTGTATTCAATTTATAAAAAAATGTACTTCAAGCATAAAACCTTTGAACAAATATATGATTTAATAGCAGTGAGAATAATTGTTGACAGTATAAAGGATTGTTACGGTGTTTTAGGTACCGTTCATACATTGTGGAAGCCTATACCCGGAAGATTCAAGGACTACATTGCAATGCCAAAGCCAAACATGTACCAGTCGCTGCACACCACGGTTATCGGTCCTCAGGGAGAACCCTTTGAAATTCAGATCAGGACACTGGATATGCACAGGACTGCCGAATACGGTATCGCTGCACACTGGAAATATAAAGAGGGCATTGATGAACAGACTAATTATGAGGAAAAATTAAACTGGCTTCGACAAATGCTTGAATGGCAGCAGGAAATGAACGACCCTCAGGAATTTATGGAGACATTAAAAATTGACTTATATGCCGATGAAGTATTTGTATTTACTCCGAAAGGAGAGGTTGTAAACCTGCCTACAGGATCCACACCCATAGATTTTGCATACAGAGTTCACAGTGCCGTGGGTAATAAATGCGTAGGAGCCAAGGTTAACGGACGAATTGTTCCGATCGATACAAAGCTGAAAACCGGAGATCAGGTCGAGGTTCTGACGTCTGCGCAGAGCAACGGTCCCAGCAGGGACTGGCTAAAAATTGCGGCATCAAGTCAGGCAAAATCTAAAATAAGAAAATTCTTCAAGGAAAGAGACAAAGATTTTAATGTTGAAAAAGGCAAGGAGCTTGTTGAGAGAGAAATCAAGAAGCAAGGATTTTTGGTCAGTGATTTATTGAAGGATGACTGGATTAAGACGGTTTCCGAAAAATACAGCCTCAATACGGCAAGTAACCTTTATGCGGCTGTAGGTAACGGCGGTATCACCGAAAATCAGATAGTAAACAGATTAAAGCTCATTTATCTTGAAAAAAACAAGGATAAAATCGAGGCTGAAAAAATTGAAAGCCTTGAGAAAAACCTTGCTAATAAAGTACCGTCAAACGCTGAAAAGCATGCTTCGGGTGTTATTATAAAAGGTATAGACAATGTTAAAATCCGTTTTTCAAAGTGCTGCAGCCCTGTACCCGGAGATGCCATAGTCGGATATATAACCAGGGGCAGAGGTGTTTCGGTTCACAGAGCTGACTGTACGAACATACATGATTTAAACGACAGTGAGGATCAAAGATTCATAGAGGTTGAATGGGATACGGGTAAAAATGCAAAGTTTGTCAGTGAGCTTCAGATTAAGGCTCTTGACAGACCAAAGTTTTTGCAGGATCTCACCAATTTATATACGGGAGCAAAATTGAACGCTGTATCCTTGAATCTGAGAGTCAACAAAGAGAAAATAGCAATTGTCGAAATCGGCTTTGAAATACAGGAAACCAAGCAGATAGAAGACTTGATGAAAAAAATAAAAAAATTAGACGGAGTACTTGAAGTCTATAGAAATAAGAAATAACAATAGGAGAACGATGGGTGAGCGATAGGAGAACTATTGTTGTGCTATCGTTCTGCTATTATTAAAAGGAAGGTTATATGAGAGCAGTTGTTCAGCGCGTGAAGCGTGCAAATGTGTCGGTTGACAATAAGATAATCGGTGAAATCAGCCATGGTATTTTATTGCTGCTGGGTGTTGAAGGAAACGATGAGGAAAAGGATTTGGAATACATGTGCGACAAGGTTCCGAATTTAAGAATATTTGAAGATGAAAACGGAAAGATGAACAGAAGCCTGCTGGATGTTGGCGGAAGCCTGTTGGTCATCTCGCAGTTCACTCTTCTCGGAGATGCGAGAAAGGGCAGGAGACCAAGCTTTACGGAAGCGGCTCAGCTTGAAAAAGCAATACCCATGTATACAAAATTTATCAGCAGCATGAAGGAAAAGAATATTGTTACACAAGAGGGTGAATTCGGAGCTGATATGCAGGTTGAATTGGTCAATGACGGACCCGTCACTATACTTTTAGACAGTAAAAAAACTTTTTAGGAGGAGCTTATGATATTTAAGGGATTTGCGGTTGGTTCATATTATTCCAACTGTTACATAGTCGGAAGCGAAGAAAGCAGAGAAGCTGCAATTATTGACCCCGGTGCGGATTTTAAAAAAATTGACGGCTTTATAGAGGAAATGGGACTGACTCCTAAAATGATTATTCTTACTCATTATCACGGAGATCACATAGGTGCCGTATCGGATATTGTTAATAAATATAACACCAAGGTATACATACATAGAGATGATGCCGAATATCTTAGTGACAGCAGCATAAATTTTTCAAAGCAAATTATCGGGAAAAGTATTGAAATCAAGCCGGATGTATTGCTTGATGACGGGGATGTACTGGAGCTTGGAGAATTGAAATTTGAAATTATACATACTCCCGGACATACCAAGGGCGGAATTTGCATCAAGGTGGACAACATAATGATGACGGGAGATACTTTATTTAATAAATCAATAGGCAGGACTGACTTACCCGGCGGTTCATATGAAGAAATAATCAATTCTGTAAAAGAAAAAATTTTCAAATATGATGGGGACGTCATTATTTATCCGGGTCATAATTCTCCCTCAACCATAAAATCCGAAAAACTCGGTAATCCGTTTTTTAATTAAAATGCTGAAGTTTTATTTGAAAGGGCATAATTTTGAATATGAATCAAGAAACGCTCTGCGTGTTTTTGATTTGAATTTACATTATGCTGTTGAGTACTGTGATAAATTAAGCGACACGGATAAAGAGGGACTGAGCCTGATGTCAATACTTAAAGAAGAGGATGACAAAATATCAGGCGAAGCATATCTGTATGAGAACGGGGCTTTGCTGCATCATGCAGTTTTCAGAAAGGAAGAAATACTTTTAGAGAGCGGCAACGAAAAAAAGCTTAAGAAAACCCTTGTTGTAAAGGCAATTCACAATGTATTGAAAAAATATTATAATGTGGAGCCGGACTATGGTATTTTGACGGGAGTAAGAGTCATAAAAATTATGATCACCGCTAAAAATAATCTGAAAAGCGATGATGAAATAAACAGTATACTCAAGAGCACGTATGAAGTTAAAGATGATAAAATCAAGCTTCTATGGGATATATTAAAAATTGAGGGTAAATATATATCTTCACAAAATAAAAGTAATTACAATTTGTACGTCGGCATACCCTTTTGTCCGTCAAAGTGCAGCTATTGTTCCTTTACTTCTTTTGTAAACACAAAGGAAGACAAAATCAATACATATTTAAAGACCTTGATTTACGAAATTGAAAAAACAATTGAGCTTGCCATGAAGAAGGGTATGAATTTAAATACCGTATACATCGGAGGCGGCACACCTTCGGTGCTCAATGAGGACCAGATCGATTCGATATTTTCTGCAATCGGCAGGTATTATGAACTGACAAAAATAAAGGAAATTACATTTGAAGCAGGAAGACCGGACACTCTGAGCAGAGAAAAGCTGGAATGCTTAAAACGAAACTGTGTAAACAGAATAAGCATCAATCCTCAGACCATGAATGAAAAAACCTTGGATTTAGTAGGCAGGAGCCACACTATAGATGATATAATTCAAAAATACAGGCTTTCAAGAGAGGTTGGGTTTGATTCAATCAACATGGACGTTATATTGGGACTTCCCGGTGAGGATGAGACGGATGTAAAAAATACAATAACGGGAATAGTCAGGCTCAGACCTGAAAATATAACCGTACATTCGCTGGCGTATAAGAAAAAATCGGAGCTTACGAGAGAAACTCATGAAATGTCCAAGGATTATGATCTGATAGCCAAAATGCACGAGGTTGTAAACGAAGAGTGTCAAAGCTCCGGATATGCACCGTACTATATGTACAGACAAAAAAATATAAAGGGTAATTCCGAAAATATAGGCTTTACATTGTCTGATAAGGAATGTATCTACAATATGGTCATAATAGAGGAGCTGGAAACAATACTTGCCTGCGGATTGGGTGCCTCAAGTAAAATATTGCGGGATAACGGCAGACACGAGCCGATCAGAAATTTCAAGAGCCTGGAGGAGTATAACGACCGTATAAATGAAATAATAAATAAAAAAATGGAATTATTATCATAGATTAAAGGAGAGAAAATGAAAAAAATCAAAGCTTTTTATTTACAAAATTGCCCTCACTGCAAGCGTGCCTTCAAAATGCTTGAGGAATTAAAGGCACAGAATCCAAAGTATTCGGGAATTGAAATCGAATATATTGAGGAATCTGAAAATGTTCAGGCTGCAAGTGCTCATGATTATTACTACGTACCTACATTTTATGTGGACGGAGTAAAAATACATGAAGGCGTACCGACTATGGAAAAATTAGAGGAAGTTTTGAAAAGAGCAATATAAGAGAAAAACAAAGGGATGGACGAACCATCCCTTTGCTGTCTGCTGTTTTTTACATATCGTGTGAGGATTCTTCCTCACCTTTTTTTCTGAATTTTTTAATATCAAGAAAGTGATTGCATCTTTTTGAGTCTGATTCGATTTCCCAATGAATAATCAGGGTTAATGC
>JAFACY010000086.1 GCA_023425285.1 Bacillota bacterium | reverse complement strand
TTTAGTAGAATTTTTCCACATCATTCATTACCTCCAATAAGTGTCTGCGCATCTTTTGCTCCGCGGCTACACCGTCGTGTGCAATGATTGCTTCTACCAGTTCCTTGTGATGTAGAATTTTTTGAGATGCCAGCCTGTTTGCTGCGGAAAACTTGACAAATGCATCATTTTTCTGCAGCAAAAGTCTGACAATTTTATGCAGAGTTTCACTACCTGACAATTTAGCAATATATGTATGTAAAGCAAGGTCGCTTTTATCACCCATCTGATTATGACGAAGCTCATAGGCATAGTCCATGAATATACCTTCAAGAATCCTTGCATTTTCATCAGTGCAGTTTGCTGCTGCCATTCTTGCTCCCTCAGATTCAATAAGAACTCTGAGTTGTATAATTTCCAGCAGACGTTTTTTGGAGACATCCTGAACAATATCAGCAAATTGGTCCGCAATTTTTATACTCTCTTTTTTTACAATAAGATCTTCCAAATATTTTTTTCCATAATCTGTGAGAATCCGTCCTTTGTTGCTATCCTTCTCAATAATTTTTTTGTTTTCTAAGGATGATAATATTCTTCCAACCGTAGCAGGCGGAATTCCGGTTCTTTCACTTAAGTACGTTGCCCCTACAGCCTTGTCAGCATTTTTTAACAGCTTTAATACGGCTAACATATTGTCATGCTCCACAGTACGACCTCCCGTTTTTTTACATTTATTTTAGCATAATTATCTGGAAGATACTATACGTGGTAAAAATAAAATTATGTCAGGGACGAATGCCAATAACAGAACCATTGAGATAGCAACAACTAAGTAAGGTAAAACTCCCTTTATCAATTCTGCAAACGGAACCCCCGTTGTTGAGCTTGCAGTAAACAGATTCACTCCAAAAGGTGGTGTAATATATCCTATTATGAGATTTGTGCAGAATATTACTCCTAAGTGCAGAGGATCCCAACCCATCTGTATTCCTATGGGAACTAAAATAGGTGCAAGAACAAGTATTGCTGCCAATATTTCCATCAGACATCCGACAACAAGTAATAAGAACATCAAAACAAGCATATAGATGTATTTATTTGCAAACATAGGAATAACTGCATTTGCTATCATTACAGGAATTTTTGCAGCAGCAAGAATCCAGCCTAAAAGATTTGATATACCCACTATGAAAACAACCATGGCTGATGTTTCAATTGTTTTTTTCATGCCGGAAATCAATTTGCTTATGGTCAGTTCCTTGTATATGAAGCCAAGAATGATGCTGTAAATGACAGCTATTGCCGCTGCCTCGGTAGGAGTAAAAACACCACCGTAGATTCCTCCAAGAATGATAACCGGCAGCAGGAGAACTCCTAAAGCCTTCCATGTAAGTATAATGCGTTCTTTTAGAGTGTATCTTGTTTCATTTCTTTTGATTTTATTTTTTACTGCTTGAACAGTGTTGACCAGAATGAATGCAGTAGCAATTAAAACTCCGGGAATTATACCCGCCAGAAACATATCCGGAACGGGTACATTCATTGTGCTCCCGTATACAATCATGGAAATGCTGGGTGGGATAATAGGTCCTAAAACACCTCCTGCAGCAAGTATACCTGCTGCAGTTTTTTTGCTGTATCCGCTGTTTATCATTGCAGGAAACATTATAGCACCTATAGCAGCAACTGTTGCGGGTCCTGAACCTGTCAATGCTGCAAATATTGCGCAGCATATAACCGTAATTGTTCCCATGCTTCCGGGGAACCAGCCAAACATTGCCTGTGCCCAGTTAACTAATCTTTTTGATAATCCGCCTTCCTCCATAAGGTATCCGGCTAAAGTAAACAAAGGGATTGCCAAAAGAGCAAAGCTGTCCATTCCTACAGTTAATCTTTGGGCCACCAGAATCAGAGGACGCATTTGTGTAATTGCCAAAAACAAAGATCCTGACAATCCTATTGAAAAAGCGATAGGAACCCCTATAATTATGAGTATTAAAAACGGAATAAATAACAATGCAGCGCTCATTATTGTACACCTCCCGGTTTTATGCAAAAAACAGAGTTTATTATATTACATAAGGATGCAAGTAAAATCATTACTCCACCCACAGGGACTGCTGAGTATACCAGCCACATGGGAACTTTAAGAGTAGGGCTCAGTTGATTAATCGTTATACCTACCATTTTTACACCCTGTACAATGAATATAACCGCCAGTACCATCATTAATGCCTGTATAATGCATGTATTAATTAATTTTATTCTTCCCTTGAGCATGTCCGGAACAAACGATACGCTGGCATGAGAGAAGCTGCTTACACAAATCGCAGCTCCTAACATTGTCGCCCAGATAAAGCAGTATCTTGAAACTTCTTCTGTTCCTACAAGAGATGAATCCAATACGTAACGTGTAAATACCTGCACAGATGTAGAAATGATGATTACAAACAGAAGAAAGACTGCCACATATCGGGCGATATTTTGTAATTTCTCATTTATCTTATTTAAAGTATTAATCATTTTTAACTCCTGCAGTTTAATATAACTACTTGCTGATTAAATCAACTATTTCAGAGCCGAATTCCGATATGTATTTATCATAAACAGGCTGTGCCGCTTTGCGGAATTCTGACTTATCATTAACATCATTTACTTCTATGCCGGATTTCTTAATTTCCTCAAGATAGTTTGCCTGAATACCTTCCATGAATACACGGTGCTCAGCGGTTGTTTTCTCGGCAGCTTCGTTAAACCATGCTTTTTCCTCATCTGAAAGGCTGTCCCAAACATTTTTAGAAACCATAACGGCTACAGGTAAGTAAAAATGCTCTGTCATTGAAAGATATTTGTTGATTTCATGATAGCCGGAGGAAAGAATTGATCCTAAAGGAATTTCAAGACCATCGACAGTTCCTTGCTGAACAGCAGCAAAAGTTTCTGTGTACGCCATAGTTGTAGGATTTGCTCCCCAAACCTTAAACGAATCTACGTATGTAGGTGTTTCAGGGAGTCTCATTTTAAGACCCTTCATATCCTCTACAGTCTTTATAGGTCTCTTGTTATTAAGCATGTATCTGAACCCGCCGTCCGTCATTGACAAGAGCTGTATGTTGCATGATTTGTAGAGTTCCTCCGTCAATGGCTTCATAATTTCCTTGTCATCAAATATTGCCGATGCCTGATCAGTGGTCTCAAAAAGATATGGCAAATTGAAAACCTGATAAACCGGGCTGAAGAGTCCTACTGTAAAGTTGCTTATAAGACCCATGTCAAGTGTACCCATCTGAAGACCTTCCATCATATCACGGTCTCCGCCCAGCTGAGCATCACCCATAACCTCTACAACAAACTTTCCGCCTGAAATTTCTTCAAGGTTCTTTTTGAAAAGTGTTCCGTATTTTTGGAACTGGTCGTCTTCCTTACTTGGGTTAACATGTCCTACCTGAATCGTACGTACATCTTTAGCATCACCCTTTTGTGAATCATTTCCTTGTTGATTGTTTGGAGCGGATGCATTGTTGCAGCCAACTGCTAAAACCATCAATACTGCTAAAAACATTGATAAAATTTTTACTGATAAACCTTTCATACTGCTTCCTCCTAAAATATTAGACAAACACACATATAATCTGATTAGTGCATTCATCATTTATGATTGATGAAATTATAACAATTGAATATTAATAAGTCAATATAAATTTTTACAGTTAATATTTTTTTATTACATACATACTATAAAATAAACAAGAAACTAATTTATTTAAACCATACAGGTTGTGAATTAATTAGCAGAATCGATAGTTTACTTAATATATTAAAATATAAATTTTATTAAACTGTTTTATATTGGACAGTATTAATAAAATTTGATTATATTTAGTTAGTTTGTCACATCTCATAGAACTATGTTGCATATTTATAGTAAAGTATGGTAAAATAACTGTAATATTTGGAAGAATAAGAGGAGAGTTATGGAATTTAATTTAAATACAGGTCTTAAGAAGAGAGAAGAAAAAATAGTTACAATGAATGATACTGCTTTTGTATTTGGAAGCGGAGCAGCTAAAGTGTTTGCGACTCCCATGATGATAGGTCTCATGGAGATGGCGGCTATGAATGCTGTAAGTGATTATTTACCGGAAGGCTTTTCAACTGTGGGTATCAGTGTCAATATAAAGCATATGGGAGCAACTGCGGTGGGGAAAAAGGTTTATGCAGATGCGGAGCTGATTGAAATTGACAGAAAAAGGCTGGTATTTAAGGTTGAAGCATTTGATGAGGATAAAAAAATAGGTGAGGGAACGCACGAGAGATTCATAATTGATGAAGAGAAGTTTATGAGCAATTTATCGTAATTTTTAATTATTTATTTACTTTTATTCTGTTTTTTAGTAAAATCTAAAAAAGGAGAAATGTTATGAAATGTCCAAAATGTAATTATTCCGAGAGCAAGGTTCTTGATACCAGATCAACCGATGACGGTTCTAAAATCAGGAGACGACGAGAATGCATAGTATGCGGTCATAGATTCACAACATACGAAAAGATTGAGGAAACTCAGATAGTCGTTATAAAAAGAGATGGAACCAGACAGGGATATAACAGAGATAAAATTATAAACGGTCTTATAAGAGCCTGTGATAAACGTTCTGTTTCCCTTGAGGAAATAGAAGGAATTGCAGACAAGGTTGAAAAACAGCTTTATAACACATTTCAGAATGAAGTGTCTACTGAGGTTATCGGAGAGCTTGTTATGAATGAATTACAGGGCGTGGATGATGTTGCATATGTAAGGTTTGCTTCTGTTTACAGGAAGTTTAAAGATATTAATACTTTTATGGATGAGCTTAAAAAGATACTTGATGAAAGAAAAAAATAAGCAAAGGAGCGGGCATTATGTATATTAATTACGATGTTCTTAACATAACAAACGGGATTACAAAAATAGTCGACACCGAATTCGGGCGGATGAAAATAGAGAAAATAGAAGCCGGCAAGCTGAAATTAAAAACGGGAAAGATAATAGCTACTGACCCTATACTCATGTATGATGATGAAAGCTATTCGGAGCGTGTAAAGCCGGGAACATATGTTGTAAACATATATGTGGGAAAGACGGAAAACAGAAAAAAACAGACAGTGGTATCCGAACTCAGAATCACCGATAATGAACCTGTTAAATGGGAAATGGCACTTTTGAAGGGTGAATCCTCAAAGGGATTTTCTCATGACGAGTTTATGGGATATGAGGTTGAGAACGGTCTCGGCTGCTTTATGGATGAAAGTGTTATGGAAATTCTGGACGTAATGGACGATACGGAATTAGATAATTATGAAAAGTCAATAAAGGATGCTGTAAGAAATAATGAGTACTCCTGCGCAGACGTCGTAATAGACAAGAAAAACGGGTGTAACATTGTGGTTTTCGCAACAGGATGGAATGAAGGAACATTTCCTACATACTACGGTTACGATAAAAATAACAAGCTTTCAAGATTGGTTACGGATTTTATGGTAGTAGAGCTTTAATTTGAATCTGTATCTTTAAATATTCAAAATAAATTAAGGATTTCATTTTCAAAGATGAGATTCTTTTTTTTCGCTTATGAATTTTATTTAAAAATTAATGTTAAATTAATGTTTATATATTAAAATTGATGCGGGCATGAAAAACATATATAAATGCCATATACATTCTTGAAATAATGTAGAATTGATGTTAAAATGAATAATCTATTAAAGGCAAAAGGATACTTATGAGAAAAAAAATTAACAGATATGATATTGCGTTAATTGCAGTAATAATTTTAATAAATGTTTTTATTTTATTTTACGGTAGTAACAGCATGGTACAGGCAACCGAAAAAATTGCATATGTTTATTCAAACAATAAATTAGTCGGAAGGTATACACTTG
>JAFACY010000066.1 GCA_023425285.1 Bacillota bacterium | reverse complement strand
TTTTTCCTTCCACATTTGCTATAACAACGGCTTCTCCGCCTTCCATAACAGCAACACAAGAGTTTGTTGTTCCTAAGTCAATTCCTATAACTTTACTCATTTTATTCCTCCATAAATATTTTAAATTCAATGTTTTATTAATTTTTTATTTTCAATTATCTTCCTATTTGTCATCCTGAGCGTCAGCGAAGGATCTCAGCACTTCAAAACCTGAGATTCTTCGGGCTAAAGCCCTCTGAATGACATATGCATTATCGTTTGCAAATCCTGACCATTGTCGGTCTTATGCATTTGTCATTTACAGTATATCCTTTTTGCAGCACATCAATTATGGTTCCGTCATCATATTTGTCATTTTCTTCAAAACCCACACCGTAATGCACATTGTGGTCAAATGGCTGATGCAGTGCTTCTATTTCTTTAAGCCCTTTTTTATTGAGAATGCCCATAAACTGATCATATACCATCTGAACACCATCCTTGAATGAGCTTGCGTTAGAATCATCTGCGCACAATGCTCTTTCAAGATTATCAACCACAGGCAGTAAATCCAGTACAAAATCCGAAACTGCGTTGCTGTAGCTTGATATTTTCTCTTTTTCTGTTCTTGATTTGTAATTTAAAAAATCTGCCTGCAATCTTACCAATTTGTTGTTAAGCTGTTCTATTTCTTCGGCTGTCTGATTATCGGCAGCCGCTTCTTCATTTACATCTTCTATGTCTTCATTTTCCTCTTTGATTATTTCTTCATCATGATTTTTTTTCCTTGCCATATCTACTCCTCTTTATCCTCATCAAAGTTTTGACTTATTATTTCATTCATTGCTTCAGACATCGATTTAACAGTTGAAATAACCTTGTTATAATCCATTCTTGTAGGACCGATAACCCCTATTTTGCCGATAAGCTTACCGTTGATTTTGTATGTCGCCGTTATTAAGCTGCAATCTCTCAGCTCGTTGTATTGGTTTTCCTGACCTATGCTTATATCAAGATCATTTTCTCCGGTTATCTGGAACAGCTTTGCAAGACTGTTCTTGTCTTCCACAAATGAAATAAATTCTCTCGCTTTAACTACGTCATTATATTCCGGCAAATTCAATATATTCGTTATACCGTCGGCATATATGTTAAAATCCTCAAACCTGCCTATCTGCTCCATTAAATACGGCAGCAACTCAAAAAGCGAATCCCCGCTGCTTTCTCTTATATGATAAAGCTCCCTGATTATATTATCCTTAAAAGAATCAATCTCTCCCAATTTATGTCCGTACATTTTTTCAGTGAGTGAGGAAGATATTTTATCCATCTGCTCAAAGGGTATGGGGTTGTTCAGATTAATCATAACCTGCTTTACTATATCCGTATTTAACACTAATACGAGCAAAACCTTTTTATCTGTAACAGGTACCAGTTGAATCCTTTTTATAACTGCCTGCTTAAGCTGAGGCGCAACAATAAATGAGGTATACTTCGTAAACTGCGAAAGTATACGCACCGAATTCTTGAAAACAGAATCCATTTCACTTGCCTTTTCTTCTATTATGCCTCTGAGCTCATGTAAATTTGCGTTACCGGATGACTGAACCTTTTTCCATAAATCATCCACATAATATCTGTATGCTTTATCGGTAGGTATCCTGCCTGCCGAAGCATGGGGCTGGATTAAAAAACCCATTTCCTCCAGATCAGACATTTCATTCCTGATGGTTGCAGGGCTTACTCCGAGCTCATATTTTTTTGAAATTGTCCTTGATCCAACTGCTTCCGCATTATCAATATAGCTTGAGATAATTGCTTTAAGTATTTTTATTTTTCTTTTATCCAAAGACATTTCGTTCAACTCCTTTGTTAGCACTCACATCGATTGAGTGCTAAATCCATAAATATAAGATACTACTTAACTGTTGTTTTGTCAATAGGAATTATTAAAATTTGTGATTACATAATTCGATATATCCATGCCTCTTTTTGTAAGCTTTACGTGTCTTTCATCTGCTTCAATCAGGTTATTTTTTTGCAGATAATTTAGCTGTTCCTCATATATTTTTAAGAAATCCGTCGAAAATTTATCATTGAATTCACCTATGCTTATTCCTTCGGTCAATCTAAGCCTGAGCATGATATATTCAAACATCAAATCATCTCTGCCTAATTTTTCATGTATGATTCTTTCGGATACATCCGATTTCAAATCCGAAGGATTGCTGAACCTGATGTTGTTCATAAAGGAATGTGCTGAAGGTCCCAGACCTATGTATTCTTCCTGGTTCCAATATTTCAGGTTATGCCTGCATTCGTATCCCTTTAACGCAAAGTTGGATATTTCATACTGCGTTAAACTGTGCTGCTCCATCAAGCTTCTGCCTGCATAATACATTTCTCTCTCTTCCTCTTCTTCGGGCATAACAATTTTATGGTTTTTCTCCATAGTATACAGTGGAGTTCCCTTTTCTAATTTTAACGAATAAAAGGATATGTGCTTTACTTCTTTTTTTATTATTTTATATATTGTATCCTCTACATCATTAATAGTCTGACCCGGTATATTGAACATAACATCCGCATTTATATTTTCAAATCCGTTATCCCTGGCTCTGTCTATGGACCT
>JAFACY010000045.1 GCA_023425285.1 Bacillota bacterium | reverse complement strand
TGTTGACATTTTAAGTTATTGTATTTACAATATTATGTAAGTACAATAACTTAAAATAGGAGGAAACAACATGGAAAAATATGTTTGTGATGCATGTGGTTACGTATATGATCCTGCAGAAGGAGATCCAGATAACGGTATAGCTCCGGGAACATCTTTTGATGATCTTCCTGAAGATTGGGTTTGCCCGTTATGCGGAGTTGGCAAAGATCAATTTTCACCGGAATAAACTGTAAAAAGTAAAACAAAGAGACTGTGAGCTTCCCCCCTTTTGAAGCTCACAGTCTTTATCGGTTATAGTCTTATTCTAGTATTATTCGGTCTCTTCAACCTTAGATACCTGTATGGTCAGGGTCTCTTCAGCTGTGTTGTAGCTGACAACAGCGGTTACAGCTTTATCATTACTTGCGGTATACATTATTGTATCGTCGTATTGTGCATCATATGAATTTTCCGTAAATTCGGATTTAATCTTTTCATAATAGGGTTTAAAATCTTTTTCCTTAACTTCTTCGATTACAATAAGCATATAATTATCACTTTTCATGGAGCTTGTTATTTTTCCGTCCTTGAATTCAGGTATCTGCTTTGCAATTTCTGAATCCGGCCACTCAGTTCCGCCAATTGTTACGTCCCCGCCTTCTCCCTTAATGGTAACTTCATCACCTTTAATATCAACATTACCGCCCAATGCACCTTCAACCAATTTCTCAGCCACTTTGTCTTCCAATTTTTGTCTTGCTCCACAACCTGCCAGTAATGATACAATAACCATCAATGAAATAACAAATATATTTCTCTTCATTTTTATACCTCTCTACTTAATTAATGTGTAATTACCTACTATGGGCAATTTTTTTGCTTTTCCTCCCAATCCGTTTACAAGACCCATTACTCCGAATATAATTAATGCTATTGTAAATACAGGCAATAAGATCCATCCGATTATGGGAATAAAGCCTAAAATAATGCTGCCTGCTATACCTGCAAGCCATAATATCAGTGCCTGGTTGGCATGGAATCTGGCAAACTTTGAATCAGGGCATGCAATTAAGGGCAGAAAGAAAATCAAATAAGCCAATCCCGCCATAGTTTTATTTTTTTCGATGTCCTGTGGATCAAACTCCTCTTGGTCGTTCTCAAAAATTTCCTGTGACATATTAACCTCCGATTATATATTTTTTAATTTATTGATATATGTATTATATCAATAATGGATATAAATGTAATCACCCCAGGGGTGAACTTTGGATTTATAACTGTTGAACATGGGCTCAGATATGATATAATACATATACAGTAGGGATAAAAGACTCGAATTTTTGTCAGATTATATGTTCATGGATGAGGTGGATATGATAAAGAATAGTATTAAATATTCTATGAGAATAAGATTGTTTGTTTTATTATCAGTCCTTGTTCTTACTATGCTCATAGGCCTGTTTATTATATTCTTAATCACCGGCAACATAAACATTGGTTTGAAAGAATCTGAAAAATTTATAATTAATAACCATGATGATGTTTCCGCAAAAGTTAAAAACTATTATGAAAATACTGCGGCAGAGGTTTTAAGCTTTTCTAAAATCGTTTCACTGGATATTGAAAGCAAGTTAGCCGAAAAACAGTTTACTACAGATGATTTAACCAACAATCCGTCATTATTGAGTGATGTGATATCTGATGAGCTTAATCAGGTTATGCTGTATCTAAACAGATCTAAAAGCAGCGGTGCATTTATAATATTGAATGCCACTGTAAATGATAAGCTTCCCGATTCGGAATATTCCAAAGCAGGAATTTATCTGAAAAACTTAGAACCGAATATTGTTAATTCCACCAGCCCAACTATTTATATGCTGATGGGCAATCCCAACATAGCTTATAACAACAATATACCTCTTCATCCTAACTGGAAAATGGAATTCAATGTAAAAGACTCTCCTTATTACAGTATGCCCATGGATTTTTCAACAAACAAAACCAAGACTCCGAAACTGTATTATTGGAGCCCGCGTTTCACATTGCCCGGAACGTATGAGGAAATAATGACGTGCACTGCTCCCTTAAGGGACTCTAATGGAAATGTTTTTGGGGTCTGCGGTCTGGATATCAGCTCCATGCTGTTCAAGCTGTCATTTATGCCGGATAAGGCTATGTTTGAAAGGACATTCAGCATGCTTTCACCTGTATACGAAAATAGAGTTAATTCTGCTCAGTCTATGATAGCCGCTGACTATACGGCAAAAAATATTTTGAGTGAAGATGATATAACAATTTCAAACAGCAAAAAAAAGATTTACTCCTATAAAAATGGCGATAAAAGATTTTCCGGATACCATGACTATATAAAGCTGTATCCCGAAGATTCTGTATTTTCAGACGAGAAATGGATTTTATCCGTGATGGTTCCGGAAAATGACGTCAGTTCCTATGTAATGAAAACAAATTTAAGACTGCTGGCTGTCTGCTTTGTGCTGATGATGTCAGGTATATTGATTTCTTTTATAATCAGCAAATATTACATTAAGCCAATACATAATGCAATAAACATAATAAAGCAGAATCCCGGCACAGGTACGAAGACGAATATACCTGAATTTGATGACCTTATCGAATGCATATCAGCAAGAGAGGAAAGCGACCCGGATTCATTGATTCTGAACGAATTTCTGAACAACCTGAGAACACTTTCCCCTTCGGAACGCGCTGTATTCAATTTATATGCCGAGGATTACTCGGCAAGGGAAATCGCCGGAAAGCTGTTTCTGAGCATCAATACTATCAAAACTCATACCAAGCATATTTACGCCAAGCTGGACATAAAATCCAAGGATGAGCTTTTGCTTTATGTTGAAATGCTTAAGGAATCCGGCAAAAAAATTACATGATTGTGCCGCCGCCTATAACTATGTCACCGTCATAAAACACCACGTGCTGACCGGGAGTCACGGCGCGCTGCTTGTTGATAAACTCAACCAATATCTTATCATCATCAACCGGATGCAGAAATGCCTCCGTTTCTTTTTGGCTGTACCTGGTTTTTACCTTTGCCTTCATAGTCTGAGTCAGCTTTTCAACGGCAACCATATTTATATCGGCTGCTGTCAGTCTGTCCTTGTACAGATCTTCCTCGCTTCCCAAAATAACGGTATTCGTATCCCTGTCCTTGTCGATAACATAAGCAGGCTTGCCGAGAGCAATGCCCAGACCCTTTCTCTGACCCACCGTATAGTGAATAATACCCTTATGTTCACCAACAGCGTTGCCCTGAGTGTCTATGAAGCTTCCTTTTTTGGATTCAACGCCCATTTTGTTTTCAAGAAATCCCGCATAATCTCCGTCCTGCACAAAGCATATGTCCTGACTGTCAGGCTTTCTTGCATTGACAAGATTTTTCTCCTCCGCAATTTTACGCACGTCAGATTTATGCATGCCTCCCAATGGCAACAGTGTATGTGCCAAATCGTGCTGATTCAGTACATACAGTACGTAGCTCTGATCCTTTAATTCGTCAACTGCTTTTTTCAAAAGATATCTTTTGCTCACACTGTCAAATTCTATCTGTGCATAATGACCGGTTGCAATATAATCCTTTTCCATCAGTATCGCTCTTTGGATAAGCTTGCTGAACTTAATGTATCTGTTACAGTCTATACAAGGATTTGGAGTGCTTCCCGACTCATATGTCCTTGCAAATTTCTGAATTACTTCATCCTTGAAGGTTTCTTTAAAATTAAATACAAAATGCTCTATACCTAATTTATGACACACACTTCTTGCATCCTCCACATCCTCCAAGGAGCAGCAGGTTCTTGTTCTGCATGATGTTAAAATATCCTCGCTGTCAAACAACTTCAAAGTTGCTCCGCATATATCATAGCCTTGATCTCTGAGCAATACTGCAGCAACTGAGCTGTCCACCCCTCCACTCATGGCTACCATAACCTTTTTATTCATAGTATCTCCTTTTCGGCTTTTTTCTTTCTGTTTGTCCTTTCAACGAGAGATGCAAATAATATTCCGACTTCATACAATAAAATCATAGGTATCGCAAGAAGTATCTGTGTAATTACATCCGGCGGAGTAAGTATCGCAGCTATAACCAATATAATTAGTATTGTATACTTTCTGTTTTTCTTTATAAAGCTTACGCTTATGATGCGGAACCTCGTCAGTATAACCATTATTATAGGAAGCTCAAATATAATTCCGAAGGATAAAAGTGTATTTATTACAAAGCCTAAATAATTGCTGAAGCTTATCATTTCCTCAATTTCTTCTATTCTGAAGCCCATGAAAAATTGCAGCATTATGGGGAGTATTACCAAAAATGCAAATACAACACCAGCAATAAAGAATAATCCACCTACAAACAAAGAAACCGCTATAGTCC
>JAFACY010000006.1 GCA_023425285.1 Bacillota bacterium | reverse complement strand
TTTCTGAAAATCATAACATTATTTGTGAGCTCTTTTTTATATAATATTTCTGTTATTAATTCGTCCACTATATCTGAAAATATGGAAATTGATTTGTCGGTAACCTTTCCGTTATCGTTTTCCAGTTTGTTATAAAAAGTTTTGATTTCCGATAATGCTTTTGATTCCAGTTCTTTATCTATTTCCGGCTCAGGGCGTAGATTATTAAAGGCTTCACCAATTACAAAGGCTCCGTCGAAGTTATACGTTGAAAGCTTTTTTAAATGAAATTGATTTAGGACTTGTCCCTGAACAAGGAGCACATCATTGTTTTCACCGTCATTTACGATAAGGTCTGCGGCTAAAATCATTCCGGGTTCAAGATTATTTTTATCTACAAACATATCGGTTCTCCTTTATATTCATATGATACCATAATTTCGGTAAAATTAAAACTGTTATTTGGTTTTTTTTAACAGTATTATTATTTTTAGTCAGAACAGTTGACAAAACAGAAATTAATAATATAATATATATAAATTTAATATAAACTGTGATAAGAAATAGTATTTATGCAAGGTCCCAAGAGAGAAAGCGACAGGTGAGAGCTTTTGTCCCGCTGTGTAAAGAACCCGTCTTTGAGTTTTTACCGAAATGAGATGCTGCATTGCAGTAAGTAGAGTGGTACCGCGGAAATCCGCCTCTAATATGGAGGCGGTTTATTTTTTTAAGGGAGAGATATTATGGCTAAGAAAGAAAAAGATTTCGTAAAAGAAATAACACCTATGGAAGAGGACTTCAGCAGATGGTATACGGATGTAATATTGAAAAATGAATTGGTTGATTATTCGCCGGTAAAGGGATTTATGGTTATAAGACCTTACGGCTATGCACTGTGGGAAAAAATACAGGAATTTGCAGATGAAAAATTCAAGGCAACCGGACATAAGAACATGTATTTTCCGCTTTTGATTCCTGAAAGCTTATTGAATAAGGAAAAGGAGCACGTTGAAGGCTTTGCTCCGGAGGTTGCGTGGGTTACGCACGGCGGAAGTCAGGAGCTGGGAGAAAGACTGGTTGTAAGACCTACCTCCGAGACGATTATATGTCATATGTACGCAAAGTGGCTGAACTCATATAGAGATCTGCCTTACCTGTACAATCAGTGGTGCAGCGTCGTGAGATGGGAAAAAGCGACGAGACCGTTTTTGAGAACATCGGAATTTTTATGGCAGGAAGGGCATACTCTTCACGAAACGGAAGAAGAAGCACAGCAGGAAACACTGCAGATGCTGGACATCTACAGACAGGTGGCCGAGGACCTGATGGCAATGCCTGTTGTTGTGGGACAAAAGAGTGAAAAGGAAAAATTTGCGGGAGCGTATTCAACCTATACGATGGAGGCTCTGATGCATGATGGTCAGGCTCTGCAGGCAGGTACATCCCATAACTTAGGTCAGCATTTTACCAAGGCGTTTGAAATTAAATTCCAGGGGAGAAACGGTCAGGAGCAATATCCGTACCATACTTCATGGGGTATTTCAACGAGACTGATAGGCGGTCTCATAATGGTGCATTCGGATAACAGAGGGCTTGTGCTTCCTCCGAGAATGGCACCTGTCCAGGTTGTCATCATACCTGTGGCACAGCACAAGGAAGGTGTTCTGGAAAAAGCCAATGAGCTGTTTGACTCGCTTAAGGCTAAAGGCATAAGAGTTGAGCTTGATGACAACACAGAAAACTCACCGGGATGGAAGTTCAATCAATACGAAATGAAGGGCTATCCTGTCCGTATTGAAATAGGACCGAGAGATATAGAAAACAATCAGGCTGTTGCCGTAAGAAGAGACAGACTGGAAAAAGAAATTATATCTCTTGACAACATAGGCGATACAATTTCACAAATGCTCGACACCATGCAAAATGATATGTTTGAAAAAGCAAAGGCTCACAGGGAAGCAAACACATATGTGGTTGAGAATTATGATAAATACAAAGAAGAAATTTCCGGTCGTCCGGGATTTGCAAAAATGATGTGGTGCGGGGAAAGAGAATGCGAGGATAAGCTGAAGGAAGAAACAGGTGCAACTATCAGATGTATTCCTTTTGAGCAGGAAGACTTAGGCTGCAAATGCCATATCTGCGGCAAAGAAGCAAAACACATGATTTACGCGGCAAGAGCGTATTAAAGATTGGTTGGCAAATGAATAGATGATAAGATTCTTCGCTTGCGCTCAGAATGACAAAGCGAGGAATCTTTTTTCTTTAAATTATTAATCAAATTCTAATCTTAAGCTAATCTTAATTTTACCTAAAATATCATATAGTTGGATTGACTATATAAAATAATAGTGATAGAATTAGTCCGATACTGACCGGTCGGTCGAAAAACAGGAGGAAACGTTGAAGAAATTTTTGACATTATTATTAATTATCACCATTTTATTAACAGGCTGTAGTCAAAATGCAGAAATAATCGAGGAAGAAGTCTACACTGCTGTTGAAATTGAAACTTTAAAACCAATGGAATTATTTATTGAAAACATAATGACTGCCAAGGCGTATGCAGACAAGGATGTATTTGTTATTCCCTTGATGGCCGGAAAGGTTGAGAAGATAAATGTAAAAGTAGGAGACAGAGTTCAGAAGGATGATGTGCTGTTTGTTATGGATAAGAACGACATAAGCAAGCAGGTTAATCAGGCATACACTGCATACGAAGCGGCAAAGGCAGGATACGATGTAAATAAAACTCAAATCCAAAGTGCAAAGGACAATTTTGAAAAGATTAAAAAGCTGTACGATGAAGGTGCAATTCCGGAAACTCAATATGAGCAGGCAAAGCTTGCGGCATCTGATGAAGCTCTGGAAGCAGCAAAAATGGGTGTGGAGCAGGCAAGAGTTGCTTATGATAATGCAGCATCCATGTTGGATAATGCACAGGTGAAAGCTCCCATATCCGGTGTTGTTTCAAATGTTAATATCGTGGAGGGCGAATATGCCACTTCAAGCAATCCGCCTATAACCATTGTTGATTCTGACAGCGTGACAGTGGAATTTGGCGTACCCGCAAATTTAATAAATAAAATAAGCAAGGGTGATACAGTAACAGTTGAAATAAGTGCGGCAGAATATAAAAAGGAAGCGGTTATAAACAGCATCAGTTCATCGTCGGATATAGTGACTAATTTATACAATGTAAGTATAGTCTTGGAGAATGACGGCTTAATCAAGCCGGGTATGTTTGCCAAGGTTTACTTGAATACCGACAGGATAGAAAAAGCTCTTGCGGTTAAAACCGAGGCTGTTAAGGAAAAGGATGATATTAAATATGTGTTTGTAACAGACGGAAATGTGGTTGCGGAAAAGGTTGTGACTACGGGACTTGATACCGGAACATATATAGAAATTAAATCAGGCTTATCCGAAGGAGATAAGGTAATAGTGAAAGGTCAGGATTACATAACGGATGGCAGCAAAGTAAAGGTTGTAAGGGGTGAGTAAGCATGTTTGCAAAATTTTCGGTTAAAAAACCCGTTACAATTACAATGATGATTCTGATCGTTATTGTATTGGGTGTGGTGTCGCTTAGTAAGCTGCAGATTGATTTGCTTCCTCAGATGGAGCTGCCCTACGTAATGGTACAGACATCTTATTCAGGTGCGGGACCTGAAGAAATTGAAAATATGATTACAAAGCCCATGGAGCAGACCGTGGCCACGGTTGAAAATATAGAAGGCATCCTGTCATATTCCAATGAAGGAAGTTCAATACTTCTTATGCAATTTGCATTTGGAACGGACATGGATGATATAATGCTTCAATTGCGTGAAAACATAGATATGATTGAAGGATTTTTGCCTGAGGGTACATCCTCTCCCATAGTTGCCAAGCTTGATCCGAATGCAATGCCTATAATTCAGATGGCAGTTTCCAGCAAGGGAGATATACACACGACACAGAAAATTGCAGAGGATGTTATTTCTCCCCGACTTGAACGTATAGAGGGAACAGCTTCGGCCAATGTGTCTGGAGGACTGACTCAGGAAGTCGAGATAATGCTGAAAGAGGAAGAGCTTAAGGGATATAATCTCAGCTCCTCTTATGTAGCCCAGATGCTTCAGGCTGCAAATATAAATCTTCCCGGCGGTTCTGTAAAGAAAGGAAGCAATGAGCTGACGGTGAGAACCGTGGGAGAATTTAAATCATTGGATGAAATAAAAAATCTGAGCATTCCGTTAACCAGAGGCGGAACTGTTCGTTTGTCAGATATATCTGATGTGAAGATAGCAAATAAGGAGCAATCATCCATAACCAAACTGGACGGCAAGGAAGTTGTTCAGATATCTGTCATGAAGCAGTCTGACGGAAATACGGTCAATGTTTCAAAGCTTGTCAATAAGGAAATAGAAAAAATAAAAAAGGAATACCCTGATATAAGCATAGTAAACGTCTTCGATCAGGCGGAGTATATAAACTTTGCGATAAAAAATCTTACAAATACGGCATTGCAGGGCGGTATATTAGCTGTAATCATACTGCTGATATTCCTGAGGAGTTTTAAAACAACATTGGTTATAGCTCTTTCAATTCCTATATCAATAATTACAACATTTGTTATTTTGTATTTTACAGATATAACGTTGAATATGATGACGATAGGCGGTCTTGCTCTCGGCATAGGTATGCTGGTTGATAATTCCATCGTTGTTCTTGAAAATATATACAGAAACAGGAGTCTGGGAGTTGACAGAATTACGGCATCTGTGGATGGTGCAAATGAAGTGGCAATGGCTGTTACGGCTTCAACCCTTACAACTGTTGCGGTGTTTATACCCATAGTGTTTACGGGAGGATTGGCAGCAACTATTTTCAAGGATTTTGCATTGTCGATAGTTATTGCACTGTTCAGCTCTCTGCTTATTGCACTGACGCTGGTTCCCATGCTGTCCTCAAAGCTCATATCCGTAAAAAACTTAGAGTCGGAAGAGCTTCAGGAGCAAAAGCATGGATTTTTGGTGGTGTTCTATAAAAGAATACTTAAATTCAGCCTGAATCACAGATTCATAACATTGGCAGTCAGCTTTGCCTTGTTCGTGGTAAGCATAGTGATGGTTGCATCTGTAGGAGCTGAATTTTTCCCCGCAACCGATGAGGGCATGATTAATGTAAGTGTCAGTCTTCCGGCAGGCTCTAAAGCCGGAGATGTGGACAGTGTTTTGAAAGAGGTTAATGAAGCAATTAAAGAAATACCTGAAATAACCTCCGTGTTTACTTCAGCCGGAGGCGGAGGCATTATGAGCATAGGAGGCGGAGGCAGTACTGGCTCTATGAACGTAATATTGAGCGATCTCAATGAAAGAGACAGAAATGTCAAAGAAATAAGCGATGAAATAAGAAAAATTGTCAAGGATATTCCGGGTGCGGAAATAAGCGTGTCCGAATCATCCATGATGATGATGAGTATGAGCTCCGGAGCCATAAGCATAAGCATTAAGGGTGATGATATAGAAACTCTTAAAAGTGTCGGAAGCGACTTTAAATCTTTAGTGGAAAAGGTTGAAGGTACAAGAGAAGTTTCTACAAGCTATGAAGACGGTATTCCTCAGGTGCAAATTGTTTTGGACAGAGGTATTGCGTCTCAGTACGGTCTTTCTACGGCACAGGTTGGTACTGCGGTTAAAAATTCATTATCCGGATCAAATGTAACTAAATTTAAGATTAACGGCAATGAACTGGATGTTGTAATCAAAGGTGACAGCATGTATGGAGAAAGTATGTCACTGCTTGAGATGATGCCTATACCTACACCTATGGGAAGTAATGTTCCCTTGTCTGAAATTGCCGACATAAGAGTTGAAAAGGGACCTGTAAGCATAATGAGAGAAAACCAGACGAGAGTCCTGACGGTGACCGGCAGCGTGGTTGGAAGAGATGTCCAGACGGTTTCTACGGAAATAGAAAATCTTCTCAAGGCATATGATATGCCTTATGGCTACAGCTACACATTCGGTGGTGAAACAGAACAAATCGCAGAAACATTTACTGATTTGGGAATGGTTATGCTTGTTGCCATAGTATTGGTTTATATGATAATAGCTGCTCAGTTTGAATCACTTCTGCAGCCGCTGTCAATTATGTTTTCTGTTCCGCTTGCATTATCGGGAGGTTTTATAGGATTGTTTGTAACAGGCTTGCACCTGAATGTAATAGGAATAATAGGAATGATAATATTGGTTGGTATAGTTGTTAACAACGCTATAGTATTGGTTGATTATATCAATAACAGAAGAAATAAGGGAGAAGACAGAACATCGGCTATTATGAAGGCAGGACCTATAAGGATACGACCGATTATGATGACTGCTCTGACTACCATATTGGGGCTGGTACCCATGGCATTGGGCATAGGAGAGGGTGCTGAGCTGACACAGTCAATGGGAGTTGTTGTAATAGGTGGTCTGGCACTTTCAACTGCTTTAACGCTGGTTTTAGTTCCCGTCATGTATACTATATTTGATGACATTGCGGATTTCTTTAAAAGAAAATTCACAAAACAAAATAAAATTGCGCCGGAGAATATATAATGGATGAAAAAAATATCAAGCGAAATGAAATTTTGGATTCAGCAAGATTACTGTTTAAAGAAAACGGATTTCATAAAATTAAAATGGAAGACATAGCATTAAAAGCAGGTGTGGGAAAAGGAACCTTGTACGAATATTTCAGCAGCAAGCAGGAAATTTTTGATGAAGCCTGCGTGGAATGTGTTAAATCCATTCGTGATCGCATAAAAGAAACAAGCGAGATGGATATTTCATTTAAAGATAAGCTTGTATTGCTGTTTAACGGAAAGCAGACTGATATTGAAGAGGACTTTGAAAAAAATCCGGTTGACTATATAATGGCTTATAAAAATATCATATCGGAAAAAATTTTGAAAACATTGTTTGAATATGTTGCGGATATGAATAAAATCATTGTAAATATAATTGACCAGGGCAAGGCTGAGGGAGTTGTAACGAAGGAGATTCCTTCAACTGTGATTGCATGTTCCGTGGTCGGGACTTTGGGTGAATATTTCAAGCTAAGAATGCAGGAAAAGAATTATATACTTAAGGATGATGACATTATATTTAACTTGCTGTATAATGGATTCAGCATAAAAAAAGAAATGTAAAGGAGAACGTATGAAAAGAAAAATATCATTATTATTGGTTATGATTTTGGTTATCAGTACTTTAACCAATGTTGTGGCAGCAGAAGATGTTGTACCGGTGGATAATGCCCCGGCTGAAAATAAGATTTTAGAATTATCTATGGATGAAGCTGTCAGAATAGCAACTGAGAACAGCAGGGAAATGTGGAAGATTGATGACAAGATCAGAGAAATGAAGGATTTGCGAAGCAAAGGAAGAGATACTAAAGAATTAGCTAAGTCTATGATGAATAGATCGTTAAATGAGAATTTAACACCGGAGGAAGCGGCATTAAGAAATGATTATATCACAGCCCTACTTGCAAAAAATGATTATTATATAAAACTTGCCGATACACAAAAGGTGCAGTTTGAAAGAAACAGGGAAGTGTTGGTAAAGGGTATTGAGGTAGGAACCAAATCATTGTATTACAATGTGCTCATTGCAGAAAAAACGATTGAAATCAATCAGGCAAAGCTCAACAAGGCAAATGAGCATCTGAGAGTTGTAAACCTGAAATTCAACAACGGTTCTTCAACGAAAGCGGATGTGTTAAGTGCGGAAATGGCAATACAGCAAGCAAAGTCTGAACTGGATTCTGCAACAGACGATCTGAATATAGCTGAATTAAATTTGCTGAATATGTTAGATCTGCCGTTTGATACGGAGTTTGTTCTTAAGGACAAAGAGCTGTCCTATGTTCCGACAAATGAAATAAATTTAGACGAGAAAATCGAGCAGGCCAAGCTGGACAGGACGGAAGTTCTGAAGGCTGAAAATGATTTGGAGCTTCAGAAAATTGAAACTCATGCTTACACAGCATACTACACTTCTAACTTGCGAGAGAATAAGTGGGCCAAGGAAAAATTAAAGGATGCCGAGCTTAATGTACCTCAGGCATACAAGGATGTTGAACTTGATGTCAGAAAGACATATTTAAATCTTGTAAAGGCAGAAAGAAGCCTGATCAACATGGATAAAACCCTGGAATTGGTCAAGGAAGCTGCAAGAATAAACAAACTTCTTTATGATAACGGAATGGCAACATCCCTGGATGTATTAGAATCGGACACAAAATTAGCCGAGGCTGAAATCGGAAGATACCAGATGCTTGCCGGATACAACATAAGTAAGCTCATGTTTGATTACTCAAATATCGGAACATTTAAGTAAAAAAGTATTTAGTAGAAGCCTTAGGGCTTCTTTTTTTTGCAAAATTATTCTAAAATGAAACTTATTGCACGCAATTAATTGCATATTGGTTGCGAAAACCTATAAATTATTAATAAATGTCAATGTTTTTGTAAATAATAAAAGTTGGAATGAATTTTGCTATTTATATAACCACATGTCAGTTTATCTGCATTTTTTTATTGTTAATAAAAAAACGTTTTACAAAACGCAACTGACATCTATATATGGCAAAATATTTTTAATTACAATTTTTAATTTTATGGAGGTTAAAATGTCAGAAAATAATAATGAAAGAGGGTCATGGGGGTCAAGAGTAGGATTTTTATTGGCTGCCGCAGGATCAGCAATCGGATTGGGTAATGTATGGAAATTCCCGTACTTAACCGGTGCATACGGTGGCGCGGTTTTTATTGTTACTTATATTATTTTACTTATTTTAGTAGGATTTACAATCATGCTCGCAGAACTTGTCATAGGCAGACATTCTCAGCAAGGCCCGGTAGGTGCTTACAGAGCAATCAGAAAGAACTGGGCATTTGCAGGTTTCTTTGGAATATTGGCTTCTTATTTAATATTAACTTATTACAGTGTAATCGGTGGATGGATTATTAAATATATTGTATCAGGAATTATGGGTAACTTTAATACCTCAGACATGGATGCACTTGGCGGAATATTTACTAATTTCATAGGTCAGCCTGTTGAACCGCTTATTTATCATGCTATATTTATGATAATTACTCTAGGTATCGTTATGGGCGGAATTCAGGGTGGTATAGAAAAGGCGAGCAGAATACTGATGCCTGCGTTGTTTGTTATATTGATAGCAGTAGTTATCAGAGCCGTTACACTTCCGGGTGCTATGGCGGGACTTGAATACATGCTTAAGCCTGATTGGTCAAAATTTGGTATAGACGTAGTAGTTGCTGCTCTCGTCCAGGTATTCTTCTCATTGAGTCTGGGTATGGGAGTTATTATAACTTATGGTAGCTACTTAGGCAAAAATGAAAATCTGGCTACATCTGCCGTGCAAATTCCGTTATTGGATTCTGCTGCGGCATTATTATCAGCGTTTGCAGTACTGCCGGCTGTTTTCGCTCTTGGATACAATCCGTCAGCAGGACCTGGACTGTTGTTTATAACACTGCCTGGTGTCTTTGCACAAATGCCTATGGGCTCATTCTTCGGAGTATTGTTCTTCATATTCGTACTTTTCGCAGCAGTATCATCTTCTATTTCTTTATTGGAAGCTGCGGTAACATATGTTTGTGATGAATTTAAAGTGAAAAGAAAAAATGCAACAATAGGTTTGGGAGCATTGGCTTTCCTTATAGGTATTCCTTCTTCACTGGCTAATGGTGCATTTGGATCGGTTACATTCATAAATGGAATGAATTTCTTTGATTCAGTTGGATATATAGCGGAAAATCTGCTGCTTCCGTTGAGTGCCTTCGTACTCAGTATATTTATAGGATGGGTTTGGGGAACAGATAAAGCCCTTGAAGAAGCTACAAATAATGGAACAATAAAATTTGGTATGGCTAAAATTTGGGTGGTTGCAATAAAATACGTTGCTCCTATAGCAATAGGATATATATTGATTCAAAGCATAATGGGTCTTTTTGCATAATAAGATTATATAAATAAAAGAGGTTGTTTCTGAGCAGATAGAAACAGCCTCTTTATTTTATTTCTCTTTGCCTATAAACTGGGATGCAGCCTTCAGTGCCGTCAATGAAATTCCGATGTACACATTTATACCGAATACAAACCCACCAAGACCGTAAAGCATTAATCTTCGGAAATACTTTTTACCAAAGGAATTAAACATTTCATGTATTCTCTTCGGCTCCATTTTTTCGATTTCTTCTCTGGTGATTTTATCGAACTCAACAGATTTTAATATTTCGTCAAGATTTCGCTTAAGACTGTTGATTGTGCTTTCAATGAAAATATTAAACAAATAATCCTTTGAATCATTACTCACAAAATCAAGGTTGTTTGTAACGGCATCATCTATTGCTCCGATGAATATTTCCTTTAAAGTTTTCTCATTTTCATCACTTTCAATTAATCTTCTGATATAAGACTCTGACGAAGCAATAAATTCCTCCTTGTTTAAAATATGCCCAATGTTCATATCTGAGTTTTCGCTTATAAATAAGCTGATAAGCTCCCCGATAAGTTTATCAGGACTATTGTTCTCATTAAGCTGAGCTATCAAGCTGCTTAGCGAATTTTCAACATCCTCATATTTTATGTATTTAAAAATATCTCTGTATGAAACACTTGTGAGTATCGATAAAAAGCCGAGTATATTCTCCTTGTTTTCTCTTGTATTTTCAGAAATTACAGCGGCGAAAGCATCTGCTTCAGACCCATATACCTTAAGTGCAGTATGCAGATCATTAAGATAAAATAAATCCAATATACTTCCTGCTTTTACGCTCTCTGAACGGTTAATCAGATTGCGTATACCGGTATTTATTACATACTCGATTCTTTCTGATTTTTCGGACATATAATTATCAGCCAGTTCCTTTATTCTGAGCTTTCCAACAAACGAATAAATAACTTCAGCCTTTGATTTATACAGTCTTTCATCCACTGTAGTTGAAACAATTTTATTTATTTCATGCTTTTTAAGCTCTAAATATGATGGAATCTTTGAGTTTATTATTTTTTTTAACAACTCATCAATTATTTCATCTCCGCCCATTAATGAATACATGCTTTTTTCGATGAAGCCTAGCTGATTCTTGATTTCTGACTGAATCATTACGGTTATTCTGGGCTTACTGTCCTGTATGCTCTTATTCAGCATGTTGACTATTTTTTCCGTCATGGCAGGAAGATGAGAATCGATATAATTTTTAATTTTTCCGTCAAAGAGTTCTTCAATAGTATTGTCTTTGTTGACAGAACTTTTCAACATGGAAGAAAGACTTTCAAACATCTTATCCCTTGCTCTGCGTGAAAGCAATATTTCATTTATTTTTTTTGCCGTAAAATTCTCTACATTCTTTAATTGATTTTTATTTATTATTTCATTTATTTTTTTGCTGCCAAACTGCGCATATCTTTGTTCATAACTGTAAATCCCGTCTTTAAAGGTATTTATATTAAATCTGTCTATAATTCCGGAGATATAACTGTCTATGAAGCTCATCCTCACATAACGGTCGGAATCCATGAAGCTGTAAATGACCTTGCTTATAGCCTCGGGCTTTACAAAATCATAATGGTTCTTAAACAGTCCTGAATCTCTGATTGCAGAAAATAATTTTATCTTGCCGATTTTTTCGTGTAAAAAGCAGCTTAATTTGTTTAAATTATCACATGTCTTGCCCTTGAAAAATGAAAACAGTTTATTCACGATATTTATTTTGTTGTTGGAAAGCAGGCTTTTTATGACCCTATAATCATTGTCTGAGGCAGTATTTATAAGGCTGCTTTTAATGTTTTGTTCATGTGCCTCAAATAATTCTGAGATGCTCTCCTTATTTAACAGGGTATTATCAATAAAATAAGACGTCTTTTCCGCAAATATTTTTTGATTTTTAACGATGTATCCAAGGGAAAAGTTTCTGAAAAACGGTATTTTAGAAAGCAGCTTGTTTTCCCTGTAGGGTCTGAAGATCATGTTTATGGCGACAACATTGGTTATAAAGCCCACAAAGGCATATAAAAGCATGTTTGTAATGCTGATTTCCTGCATATTAAGGGCCTTGTTCTGAAATGCTGCCAGAATAAGTCCTGCAATAACGCCCAAAGCACCTCCGAAAAACATAATGGGCTTTAATTCTCTTCCTATAAAGTCATTTGCCAGATCAACAAGCTCATCATCATTCAGCTTGTTGAGATTATCAGTTACGATCGGCTTAACTGAGCCCTTTAAAATAGCATCGGTGTTTTTTATGGCATATGAGCGCAGATATTCAGAGCTGTTATTGGCAATGTTGTCGATACTTTTTAATTTGTCTATGACATCAGACAGTTCGGTTTTTCTTAAATCTTTTGAATACGCCTCGTATTTTTTATACAGCTCTTCATTTAAAAAAGAAACTGTTTCATTGCTCAGGGATATATTAGATTTTCCGGCAATGCCGTAAATCATTTCACACATCCATCTCTTAACATCGGCTTCGTTATTTTTCAGCTCATGAATGATAAAGCTGTTCAGATTTAAGGATAACGAATTAATTTTGTCCTCCGAAACTATATCCTTCAATTCTGAGGATAAGATATTATCCGTATACATGAACAATTTGTCTGTAAGGAAATCATTCACTCCCTGAGATGAGCAAAATTCTTTAAATTTAACTATTATCTTATCAATCAGCTCATCATCTGTTGGAAGAGCAGGAACAAGGCTGCTTATTTTAATATCCTTGATAAACAAAACAGATTGATTCAAAATTTTTGTAAAATTATTTTTCAAATATGCAGCAGTAATTTCTGTGAGCTTCTGAGGGGTTAAGCC
Source organism: Bacillota bacterium (assembly GCA_023425285.1). Classification (GTDB taxonomy): domain Bacteria; phylum Bacillota; class Clostridia; order Tissierellales; family Sedimentibacteraceae; genus Sedimentibacter. The sequence goes on along the minus strand of JAFACY010000006.1, from coordinate 2,573 downwards.
ATTGGCTTCTGCCTCCTCAACAAATTCCCCGACAGTTATATTGTTCATCACGTCAATTATTTTAGTACTCAGATATTTACTTAATCTTTCCGGTTCCGTGTTACTTTCTACGAAGGAAATTATTTTATCCACGATTGAATATTTTTTGCTGAGATTGCTCAAATAAGCATTCTTAATGGTTGAAAGAAGCTTGGTCTTCAGTCCGTCAGACTCTGCTATAACCTCATCGATGGATTCTTCTAACAGCCTGTCGATGGAATCATTGTTTTCCTTGATCCAATTGACGATTTTTTCAGTTATGCCCGGTATTGCATCTATCAGATAACTTTTTAATCTTTCCTCAAAATTGCTGTCAAGAAGCTCCGATATTGTTTTATTGACTGTTCTTCCGTGATTAAACAAAGAGGAAAATAAATTCAATAAAAAGTTATATCCCTTATCAGAATCTATATACGACAAAACAGCATCATCAATTTTAACGATAATTTCGCTGTTTATATTTATTACCTCATGTACATGCTTATTGCGCAATACCTGGAAAGCTTCTCTGACAGCTTTTTCGATTCCGATTAAATCAAGTGCTTTTTTCAATTCGGAATTATCGCAATTTACGATGTTGTTTTTTAATGAATCAATAATATTTTCAACTATCTGATGTGATACTTTTTTATCTATTATTTTGTCGGGAGTCAGGCTCAAATTGCCGTTATATACGGATAGCAGCACATTTCCTGCTATGCCTTCATTTTTTTCAAGCGTCTCAAGGACTGCATCATAAAAAAAGCTGCTGATGGAGTCAAGCTGAGCATCACTTAAGAACTCTCTTGGATTAAGGCTTCTGAGCAATACCTCATATATACCGGGAGAATGCCGGACTATCAGTCCCTGTATAAATCTGTCGGTATCATCGGATATTATTTTGTCCCATGTATCACTTCCTACTGCTTCGTTCATACAGTTATTGTAGAAATCAGCCGTCATATCCTCAAATTTTATTTTTAATTTTTCATCACTCAATATTTCCTGAAGCTTATCCCTGTTTATTATGTCGCTTTCAACCATGGAGCTTAAGTTCTCTATAAACTCTTCACGCGTCTTTTTTATAACTCCGCCTATTTTTAAGGGAGTATATTCCTTAAAAAGCATGTTGATTGCATAATCATTTGTAATGTAACCGGCAGCTCCTCCCAATATTGCCTGGACTATATAATTTAATAAAATATCATTCATATCGTTTCACCTGTAACTTGACTAATTATTATTTTATGGCTTATTAATCAGTTATATCACTTTGCAGTAAAAAATGCAAAGCGTATATTTATTGTTTGCATAAATCAGACAAAAAAGTCACATAATTAAAATTATATTGATTTATGAGTATAATTAATGTAAAATATTATTAATTAGCTGAATTTTAGTAGGAGGAATAAGGTAAATGAAAACGTATAACATTGACAAAATCAGAAACGTTGCATTAGTAGGACATAGTAATTGCGGTAAGACCACATTAACAGAAGCACTTTTATATGTTACAAAAGTTACAAACCGTATGGGAAAAGTTGAAGATGGAAATACAGTATCAGACTTCGATAAAGAAGAAAAAGATAGACAAGTTTCAATCGGCACATCAATTATACCTATAGAATATGAAAACACTAAAATAAATTTTCTTGACACTCCTGGTTATTTTGATTTCGTAGGTGAGGTTTACGGAGCACTGAGAGTTGCAAGCGGAGCAGTTGTAGTTGTTGATGCAAGCTCAGGAATTGAAGTAGGAACAGAAAAGGTTTGGAAATACTTAGAGCAAAGAAACCTGCCAAGAGTAATAGTACTTAACAAGATGGATAAGGAAAATGTTAAGTTTGATGTATTACTCGAAGAATTAAGAGAAAAATTCGGCAAAAAAGTAGTTCCTTTCGCGTTACCTATAGGAGAAGGAGAAAGCTTCAAGGGATACGTGGATATAGTTGACCGTCAGGGACGTTTAATAGAAGAAATGGATAATGTTAAGATAGAAGTGCCTGCAGAACTGACTGACAAGGTTGAAGAGATGAGAGGCGTATTGATGGAATCTGTTGCGGAAACAGATGAAGTATTGCTGGACAAATTTTTCAACGGAGAAGAATTTACATATGAAGAAGTAAGCACAGGTCTTAAGAATGCCGTAATGGCAGGAGAAGTAGTTCCTGTTATAGTTATGAGCGCTACAAAGGCCATGGGAATCAAGTGCATGATGCACATGATTAACGAATATCTGCCTAACTCTGCAGATACAGGGGAAGTAACAGGCATAGTAGACGGAAAAACAACACCGAGAAAGGTGACATCCACTCAGCCGTTGTCCGCTTTTGTTTTCAAAACAATTGTTGACCCGTTTGTAGGTAAGATTACTCTGTTCAAGGTAATGTCCGGAGTTATGAAAAAAGATACAGAAGCTTACAACGACGCTAACAGAGAAACTGAAAGAATCGGAAACATATTCTACATAAGAGGTAAGGATCAGATAGAAACTGCTGAGATTGTGGCAGGGGATATTGGAGCTACTTCTAAATTAATGAACTTCAAAACAGGAG
>JAFACY010000285.1 GCA_023425285.1 Bacillota bacterium | reverse complement strand
GCGGTCATTATACCGGACCTGCGAAGCTGTGCAGCCACCCTTGCATTCAATATATTCAAATCATAGGGTTTGGTGACGTAGTCATCCCCTCCCTGCAAAAGACCCTTTACAACGCTTTCGTTTTCGTCCCTGCACGTCAGGAAGATGATGGGGGCGTTTGTTTTTTGTCTCAGCTCGGAGCAGAAGTCAAAGCCCGAGCCGTCGGGCATCATCACATCCAAAAGAATTAAATCGGGAGCATGCTCCTCCAGGAGAAACCGTGCCTTTGCCAATGTAGCAGCACATACTACCTCATATCCCCTGCCTTCAAAATATTCACGGTTGATTTCCAGCACATCCGCTTCATCCTCTATCATCAAAAGCTTTATTGTTTTCACGACGTTACCCCCAATTATCAACAATTTATCAGCATAATTTTACCATATTCCACTCGAAAAAGAAATGAAAAAATTTTTTTATAACAAACGGTCAAGATTTCTTAACCTTTCACACAATGTGAAAAATTTCTGATATCCTCAAAAATAATAAATAATCAATAATAAAATAAGGAGGATATATAATAATGAAAAAAGCAATGAAAAGAGCAGGCAGCCTGCTGCTGGCAATATGCATGCTTATAACCATGCTGCCGGTGACGGCGTATGCCGCGGGGGACGAAGGTTCCGAAGCACTTCCGGTTGTAAATGTCAACAGTGAGTGGGAATTAATAAATGCACTGCAAAGCACCACCTCTTCGGCTATTAAACTTACCGGAAGTATTGAGCTAAAAAGTGAAGTTACCATGGGAGCAGGACATACCTTAGTGATACCGGAAGGAGAAAAACTTGATATTATTGATGTAGGCCACCACGATATAGGAGAAATTGAGGTTAATGGCAAAACCTTAACCATCAATGGCGGTGGTATTGTAAATATTGAAAAGAGTGACTTTGATGGGGATGGTATTTCGGACTTTTCAAATTACCTTGATGGTGAAACTGTTGGCACCCTAATGCTTGAGAACATTACAGTTAACATTGAAAACATATCAAGCTATGGGGGCTTGGCTTATTTGAATATCACTGTAGGAGATGGAGCTGTCATCAATTTGAATTCACCTGCATCATATTCACAGATACATATATCACACGGCTACACTTTAAGCATCAACGATGGCGGAGAGGTGAATGTCAATAATTTTTATGACTATGGTATTACTAATTATGGCAGTATCCTCATAAACGGCGGTGAGCTTAATATAAGTGAAGGCACAGGTGATAACGAAGGTATTTATAATTATAGTTCTTATGATGAAAATTCATCATTGGAACTTCGCTCCGGCACCTTGAATGCAGACGAAGGCAGTGGTATTTACTTTGATGAATATACAATTGTCAAGGGTATGGAGGGCAAGCTTAGTGATCGGGGAACGGTGCTGACATCTGACGATGTTACAGTGGGCTTCCGGTATGATGAAATTTCCGAAAATGGCTTGACAGCGGGCTTGTATGTCTTGAACGGTAATGTTTTTTCAAAGGAAGGAATAAACATAACTGACAGGTCGCCGCGCAATATAACAATTACGGAAGGCTCAGCCTGCGAGCTGCATGTAGAAGCTGCAGCAACCAACGGCAAGCCGGTTGCTTATCAATGGTATGAATACAAAGAAGTATGGTATGAAGAATATGATGAGTGGGATTATTTACCTGTAAAAATTGAAGGTGAAACCGATAGTACTTTAACAATATCAAATAGTTTAGCTGTAGGAGAGTATGAATTTTGTTGTAAGCTAAGTGCCGAAGGAGTACTTTATGCGGAAACTGAGTATTTTTATGTCAGAGTAATTCCGGAAGGGCATTATGGCATGACCGTTGGCGGCGTTGAGGTTACAGAAGCTAATCATAAAAATATCACCGGAGGGACAATAAGAGGTAAAGTCAGCTATGATCCGATAAAAGATATCCTCACTCTCGATAATGCTAAAATAGCAGTAATTGATAACCCAACAGACGAAGACTATATTTTTGCTGCAGTTGATGTGTACGGCGGAATTGAAAATCTGACCATAGAGCTGAAAGGCAGCAGTCAGATAGGCAATAAGCCTGCAGCTCAAGGTGAAGATACGTATTATAATGTTTTGTACGGTATCATCTCTTATAATAAGATAACCGTAAAAGGCAGCGGAAGCCTGACGATTTATGATTACACCCAAGGAATCTCAGCTAAAGATATTACCATTGATACAACAGGTACTATAACAATTAAAGAGCATGGCGGACATGAAGCTTGTTGTCTGAAAGCAAGCGGGGGAACCCTAGAGATTATAAGCGGGAATTTGATTCTATCCTCAATTGTATCAAATGGTCTGTACGGTGACACAATTAAAATCAGCGGAGGTACTGTTACAGCCGAAAGCTTTGATGAATTGGATGCGGATAATTATGCATTCAACAAAGCACCGGCATTTGCTTCAGGTTATAATTACAAGGTTTATGCGGGAGATAGCAAAGCTTCAGCCAAAGAAGTAACAAGTCCTGCTGCTGCAACCTTCACCGCAAGCAAGTATGTTAAAATAGTTCCTGTTACTTCCGGTGGCAAAGACGATGATAACAACAATAGCGGAAGCAATGGAGGCAGCAAAGACAAGGATACATCTCCTGCTGCACCAACAGTACCGGCACCTCCGGCAGAAACTTCTAAAAAGCCTGTAGAACAGATGCTGAATGACGTAGGAACACATTGGGCACTTAACAGCATCCAATTCGTATATGACAGAGGCATAATGACGGGAACCTCAGGGGAGCAATTCTCTCCCGATGCCCGTATGAACAGGGGTATGCTAATCACGGCGCTTGGAAGGCTTGCGGGTATAAACTCACTTGATTTCACATCAGGCAGCTTCAATGATGTTGATATATCATCATACTACGGACCATATGCGGAGTGGAGCTTAAGAAACAACATAACAAGGGGAACAGGCAGCAACAACTTCTCACCGGACAATCCGGTTATGAGAGAAGAATTAGCAGTAATTCTGGTTAATTTCGCAAAAGCAATGGGATATTATCTTCCTTCGGGAGAAGGAGCACAATCCTTTGCTGATGGCAGCACCATCAGTCCATGGGCAATGGAGGCAATCGAAATAATGAGAAATGCAAACATAATGCAGGGGGACCCAGGCAACAATTTCAACCCGAAGGCTCCTGCCACAAGAGCAGAAATAGCGGCAGTACTCCAGCGCTTCATAGAATATATGGGATTATAGGAAAGTTTTTCTGTTATCCTCAAAATATATAAAATGTTCAGACAAATATAAAATAAGGAGGATATATAACAATGAAACAAGCAAGGAAACGAATCAGTTTAATATTGGCAGTATGCATGCTTATAACCATGCTGCCGGTAACGGCGTATGCCGAAACAGGGAAATCGGATGATACTATCACTCAGACTGTGAAGCCGTATGTAATAAGTACGTTAACCACCGGAGCAGCCATAACCGTAGGAACTCAGGAAGGTGTATTGTATGAAGGAGTGGAAAGTGCTGATAAGGGGATGTTCAGTCACGTAACATATAGGTTGGAAACTGAGAATATCAGTGAAGGAACTTACGGCGCAACTGTTGACAATCTGCCCACGGGGGTAAGCATGGAGGATACTACGGTTAATATTGATGCTGAAGGTAAAGGTACCTTTGAACTGGCGGGAAATACTGCTACCGTAGCGGGAACCACAGAGTTGACATTGACCATCACAGATGAAAGCTTGCGCAGTGTAACATCCGAGCCATTTGAACTTACCATAATAGACAAAGAGTTTATAGAGACTATCATGGAGCTTTTTATTAAGTCTTTAGAAATTCAGATTCCGTATGAAATAATTGGATTTTTAAGTGACAAATCCAAAGCCTATGTTGAGATTGGGGATGAGGATGATTTTGAAGCAGCGATAGAGGATGCATTAGAGGAATTCATGGAAACGGGCGAAAAATTTAAAGAATATTTTGATGATGAAAGTCTTTTAAGTAAATATCTTAAGGATCTGGACGGCTTAATAGTTATAATTGATGAATTGCTTGAAGAGTACAAAGCTGCTTCGGATGAGCTTGCTGATGCTGCAAAGCCTTTTTTCAAAGATGAGGCATGGGAGTATGCTCAACTTAAGCATTGGGTATATTTATTATCAAATTATAGAATAAGCGTTGGATTGCAAATCGGTAAAATCGATATGGATGATTTTAAAGATATTCAAATTAAGTTATCGCTAGCATTTATTGAAATTAGTGACAAATATTTTGGGCCAAGTGAAGACGATATAGACGAAATTGAAGAAGATGCAATAAGCAATGGAGATTGGGAAACTTTAGGGGCATTCTATACTGAGGCTTACGATTTTCTATACAATATCCTTGAGGAATACGGAATTTCCGGAGGCAATGCAGATGAAGATGATGACAATGGCGGAAGCAACGGAGGCGGTAAAGATAAAGATGACGACAACGACAATTCATCGGGACCTGTAGCACCGGCAGTACCAACAGTACCGACACCGTCGGCAGAAACTGTGAAAAAGCCTGTGGGAGAAATTTTGAATGACGTAGGAACGCATTGGGCACTTAACAGCATCCAATTCGTATATGACAGAGGTATAATGACGGGAACCTCAGCGGAACAATTTTCTCCCGATGCCCGTATGAACAGGGGTATGCTAATTACGGCGCTTGGAAGGCTTGCGGGTATAAACGCACTTGATTTCACATCAGGCAGCTTCAATGATGTTGATATGTCATCATACTACGGACCATATGCGGAGTGGAGCTTAATAAACAACATAACAAGGGGAACAGGAAATAATAACTTCTCACCGGATAATCCGGTTACAAGAGAAGAATTAGCCGTAATTCTGGTTAATTTCGTAAAGGCAATGAGATATTATCTTCCTTCTGGAGAAGGAGCACAATCCTTTGCTGATGGCAGCGCCATAAGCCCATGGGCAATGGAAGCAATCGAAATAATGAGAAATGCAAACATAATGCAGGGGGACCCAGGCAACAACTTCAACCCGAAGGCACCTGCCACAAGAGCAGAAATAGCGGCAGTACTCCAACGCTTCATAGAATATATGGGATTATAGGATAAGGAAAAATTTCTGAAATAATCTGAAATGAGGTGAGTTTTATGCTGCAAATAACCAGAGTTGATATTGTTGACGGTCAGACCCTGGATATTGAGCTAAGTAACGGACATCTGATTCTTTTCGATACCCGGCATTTACCAAGAATAAATCAGGGCTATGACAGTCTCAGAGATCTGGAGGTATTGCCCCGGCCCGATACCGACGGAGATAGTATTTTCTGGAAGGACGGTCCTCGGATTACCTTGGAGGAAGTTCTGCAATGGCTGTCAATTCAAACAATAAAAGAATAAAGAAATAACCAAGAACCCGGTTTTCGTTAAAGAGGTCGGGTTCTTGGTTTGTTACTTATTTACCGTAGTTTTCCTTTGCTTTTGCTGCAAAATCCGGAGTTTGTATTTTATCATAGGGTGCGCCTTCTTCTATTTCTCCTGCTGTCTTCATTATGTCGATCAATCTGTTGTAACCGTCCTCTCCCAATACCAGGTCGGGATTCCATGCTCCGATATCTCTGTAGGTTTCAACTATTTTTGCTATAAATTCTTTATCGGAATCAGGAAATTGAGGAGCTATAACCTCTGCAACCTCTTCAGCCGAATGCTCGTTAACCCATACCATTCCCTCGTAAAGTGCATCTGAAAAGCTTTGAATTAC
>JAFACY010000198.1 GCA_023425285.1 Bacillota bacterium | reverse complement strand
GGGTAAGCATAAGATATGTTGAAACCGATGGTATGGGAAGAGTAAATGTTGACAATCTGAGCGAAATAGTTGATTCTGATACCGTATTGGTATCCATCATGCACGTTAACAATGAAATAGGAATCGTACAGGATATAAAAAAAATAGCCGAAATTGTTAAAAGTAAAAATAAACATACAAAAATACATGTGGATGTGGTACAATCATATGGTAAGATAAAAATAGATGTGAACAGCATACCTGTGGATACCATGGCATTCAGCAGTCATAAGATCCACGGTCCAAAAGGAGTCGGAGGGTTGTTTGTTCGCTCCTCCCTAAAAATCAAGGCATCGGTATTCGGCGGAGGTCAGGAGAGAGGTATTCGACCGGGCACTGAAAATACTCCCGGCATAATCGGCTTTGGTGAAGCATGCAGACTTTTGTATGAGAACTTTGAAGAGGAAAGAAACAAGCTCAATGAGCTTAAGCTGATTTATGCAAAGAAATTGACAGAAGAAATAAGCGGTATCCGTATCAACAGCTTGTTAAACGAAGAAGGAGCTCCGCACATACTAAATGTATCGTTTAAAAATGTCAGGGGAGAAGTGCTGGTACATTTTTTAGAGCAAAAAGGAATATACGTTTCAACAGGCTCGGCATGCTCATCCAAAAGCAAAAATAACAGGATATTGGAAGCCGTCAATATTGACAGGGAATATATAGAGGGCTCCATAAGAATGAGCTTAGGTTTTTTCAATAGCATAGATGAAGTGGAGTATACTATAATTAACATTAAACAATCGGTTGAAGATATAAGAAAAATTATGATGTTATAGAAAGGAAAAATATATGTACAATGTTGTGGCAGTAAGCTTTGGAGAAATATTTTTAAAGGGAAAAAACAGAGGTTCCTTTGAACATAAGCTCACGGAGCAAATAAGATACGCGTTGAAGGAATACAAGGATGTATCCATATACAAGGAATTAGGCAAGGTGTTTATAGAAACGAAGCATATTGATGATATGGACGGAATCATAAATAAGGTAAAAAAGGTTTTTGGAATAGTTGTTATAAGCCCATCCATAAAGGTTGAAAAAAATCCGGAAATCATTATGAAAAAAGCAATTGAATTGTTCGGATACCTTAAAGAAAAGCAAAACATAAAGACATTCAAGATAAATACAAAGAGGGGAGATAAGACATTTCCCATTAAATCTATGGATTTCAGTGCATTGGCAGGCGGAGAGATATTGGATGCGTTTCCCGATGTAACTGTTGATGTACATAATCCGGACATAGAAATATTGATAGATATCAAGAAAAACTGTTACATATCCTCAGAAAGGATAACCACAGTGGGAGGAATGCCCATTGGCTCCTGCGGAAAGGCTCTTTTGCTTTTATCCGGAGGAATCGACAGCCCTGTGGCAGGCTATATGATTGCAAAAAGGGGAGTTGAAATCAGCGCTCTATATTTCCACACATATCCGTTTACATCTGAAAGAGCTAATGAAAAGGTTAAGCGTCTCAAGGAAATACTAGAAGAGTATTGCGGGAAAATCAAGCTTTACAGCGTTAATTTGCTGGAGGTACATAAAGCCATAAAGGAGCATTGCAGGGAAGAAGAAACAACAATTTTGGCAAGGCGCTTCATGATGAGAATTGCAGAAAAACTTGCAAAAGAAAACGGAATCGAGATGCTTATAACGGGCGAATCATTAGGTCAGGTTGCAAGCCAGACTATGAAATCCATGATTGTTATAGAAAATTCCATAGAGATGCCCATACTCAAGCCGGTAATCGGCATGGATAAGACTGAAATAATAGACAGAGCTAAGGAAATAGGAACCTATGAAACATCGATTTTACCCTATGATGACTGCTGCTCCGTATTTGCTCCCACACATCCGCTCATAAATCCTAAATTGGATTCTATTTTGATTTCGGAAGGAAAACTTGATGTTGAAGAACTGATAAATAAAGTCTATTCGACATTGGAAATTATATAATTCTTTTTTAGCATTCACAAATTATATTCACCTACATATATTAAGATAAAGTAAAAGAGAGGTGAATATATATGTCAGATGAAGTAAGAGCTGCTAACTTTGGCGGCTGTGACAGAGGATGCGATAATAACTGGATAGAATGGATTATAATTATATTTGTGATTTTCTGGCTGCTTGGCGGAAATGATCTGATTGGTGGTATCGGCGGCGGCAGAAACGGTTGCTGCAGATAAAGTACTTAGGTTTTAACTATAAGGGCTGTGCTTAATAAGTTCAGCTCTTATTTTATGGCTCTTGGTTTATATCGGACTTTTTCCCTTGATTTTGACATAAATGAACTGTATACTGAAATGTAATCGTAGAAAATACAAACACAGGCGGAATGAAATGAAAAAGGTAAATATTTATTCGGACGGTGCATGCAGCGGAAATCCCGGTCCGGGCGGTTATGGGGTAATATTGGAATACAACGGCAAGGAATCAGAGCTCAGCGGCGGGGAAAAGAATACGACTAACAACAGAATGGAGCTTATGGGAGTCATTATTGGTTTTGAAGCGCTTAAGGAGAAGTGTGACGTTACAGTCACAACCGATTCAAAATATGTTGCAGATGCAATCAATAAGGGCTGGCTCAGCTCGTGGCAGAGGAAAAACTGGAAAAAGGCTGACGGAAAACCTGTCCTTAATGTAGATTTGTGGGAAAGATTATTAAAAGCAATGAACGGGCACAATGTTAAATTTGTTCACGTCTTAGGTCATAACGGACATGAATATAATGAGCGCTGCGACAAGTTAGCGGTTTCAGAGCGTGATAAATTTGCAAATGTTTAATTAATAATACAGCTTTCAACATAATATTTAAGAAACTTTAATCACCTTACGAATATTATAAAATAACAAATTATATTATGAGGTGATTATATAATGATTTATAGACAAAACCAGAATCAGGTTCAGTGTCCTAATGCAAATACAATGCCTTACGTTGTTCAGCCCGGAGATACATTAAATTCTATAGCGGCAAGATTCGGCACAAATTTGGTGGGACTGCTGGAATTAAATCCGACCCTGCGCCTGAGAACCCTGACTGAAGGTATGTCATTGTGCGTACCGAGGGTGCCTCAGAGACCACCGTGTGTGAACGGTGCTTATTATATTATCCGGGAAGGAGACAGCTTTTATAACATAGCACGGACATACGAAATACCTCTTAACTTATTGCTTGAGGCAAATCCTGAGGCAAATCCATACGATTTAAAAGTTGGTCAGGAGATATGTATACCAAATGTTCCGGCAGGCTGTCCCTTTGGTACAGTAGTTACAATCCAGGAAGGAACTCGTTTGAGTGATATTTTAATCAGCTACAATCTGAGCCTGAATGAATTAATGAGTGTTAACAGAAGCTTCAATGCTAATGTAATTGTTCCGGGAACAGAGTTGTGCATACCGCCGGAAAATTTTGAAGCATGCTCAGAAAATGCGGCAGAATATATTATCAAGACAGGAGATACGCTTTCGACTGTTGCAATTGCCAACAATCTTACACCTTCACAGCTTTTGATTGCCAATCCCGGCTTACGACCCGCTAATTTTTTAATTGTGGGAACAAGAGTCTGCATACCAAGAGCATAACGGAAGTGGTCAGAGCATAAGTAAATAAAAAATACAGCATTTTCTGCTGTATTTTTTATATTGAACATTGATTCAGGTATTAATCTAAAACCAATGATGGGGGAGCGTAAACTCTTGCCTTTAATTCTGTATTTAAAAGGTATAGACCCTTTGGATCTGTTCCGAAATTCTTGTATTTTTGTATAAGTTCATCCGCATTTTTTTCTTCCTCGCCCTGCTCCATTATGAACCAGTCTAAGAACTGCATAGTCCTGTAATCCTTAGCTTGAGATGCTTCATAATAAATGTTATGAATTGAATCTGTAACAAACTGTTCATGCTTGAAAGCTTCGTTCAGAGGAGCATCATAGCTCTTGAATTCTATATCCGGAGCAGCGATTTCTGTCAGTTTAACGCATAAACCATTGTTTTGCATATATTGAATAAACAGCATTGCATGATCCATTTCTTCCTGTGCCTGAACCTTGAACCAGTTTCCGAAACCATCCAATCCGTTATCAATATAGTAATTTGACATATCCAGGTATAAATAAGCGGAATACATTTCTTTGTTAATTTGTTCGTTTAATAATTTTACCACATTCTCTTTTATCATAATTAATCTCCTTCTTAAGCTATATATAAAATATTACCCCAAAAAAGCAATTTTAAAACACTCACTTCTTTTAAATTTTATCATAGACTATATGGAGGTGATTGCTTTGATATGTAACGAAATATTATCTGTAACAGGAAACAGCCAGGGTAAGTCATTTTTGTTTATACTTGAACTATCAGAAGAACAATATATTTGTAAAAAGGCAGTCTATATAGGCAAGTCAGAAAAAATTGCAATTCACAGCATAGTTAACATGCATGACTGCGTATATATGATAGATTCATACAATAATAAAATATATAAATACGATATGAAGCTTAATGAAATTTCAGAAACGAATGTTGGCAGAGACCCACGTCACATTGCATTGGATGAAAATAATATTTATGTTGCAAACTTTGAATCGGATAATATTTCCGTAATAGACATAGCTAACTTTACATTGACGGAATCCATCCCTGCCGGTATCAAGACTCATGATGTTTTATACGATCCAAACAGCAAAAAGCTCTACATATGCTGCTATGAAGAAAATGAAATTATGGAATATTCGGAAAACAGAGAAGAAAAAAGATGCTTAAAAACAAACGGAAAGCCCATGCACATGTTTATATTGAAGGGCTGCTTGATTGTTATGACTTACTTTGTAAACGGCAACGTACATACAAACATTAACTTTATAAACCTTGCAACGGGCGAAATAGAAAAGGTCATAAAAATTGAAGGCTTAGGCTCGGATTTCGATTTTGACGAAGATAACGATAAAATATACCTGATAAATATAGTTGACAAAAATCTGTATATCATAGATATGGCAAAAAAGGAATTAGTAAAAACGGTCTATTTAGGGGGTTATCCTGAAAGTCTGACGGTGGGAAAACATTATGTGTATATCAATAATTCCAAAAAGAATCAAATAACAGCCGTAGACAAGGATAATCATACAATTACAAAGAATCTAGATATTTCCTTTACTCCCGGCTGTATAAAAGTTATTAATTAAGCTCTGATGTAAGAGTCTTTACTATGTTAGAAAATATTTCTTCAGGATTTGAATCCCATTTTTTGCATATGTTTTTTGCTGTTGCCTCATCGATAACATTAATGCTTAAGCTGAAAATGACGGATTCATTTTCCATGACCTGAAGGGATACGATAAATTCATCGTCCTTTCTCTTATAATAATGCCCCAGAAGATCTCTATGTTTTTTTATCTCCTTTTTCAGATACGATAAATTTGTTTTCACTTCATTTTTAAAATATTCGGGCAGTATTTCCCCAAACATATCCAGAGCAGCTATTCCGGCTTCGGATATTGCATAATATTCATTGCCTTTTTTTGAATTTAAAACTATAAATTTAGAATCACATAAATCAGACAACAGCCCCTGCAATGTAAAATAATCAAGAATGTTGTTATCTAATATAAAATTAGTTATTTCAATATTTGTCAATGGTACATTGATAAAATTCAATATGTATAAAAGCTTAAGCTTATCCTGAGCTATTTTATTTCCGTTACTCATTCTTCCTCCTGAATGCTGTTAAGTTACTATATTAATTATACCAAATTATTGGCTAATAACAACAATAATATGAAAATTCTTCATGCAGGCTGCTGAAAAAATCCCCCTGCGTCGTTGCCGCTTCACTGGCCAATCCTCACGTATGTCAAATACGCTGCGGTTGCCCAGCTTACGGCGCCTTGCAGGATGAACTTTTTCAACAGCCTGTCATATTGATGACTTTGTCATCAATATGAATATGAAAATTCTTCATGTGGACATATTGCTGCAGATGTTATACAATTGACGTATCATTAAACAATAAGGGGATGGAAGTCAATGAAGAAAAAAATTATTATCATTTTTATGATTATGGTGCTTGTTTTAGCTGCATGCTCTGCGAAGGAAAAAGAGGTTACAAATGAAGAACCGAAAAATGAACAGGGCGGGCAGCTTCCTGAAACAGAAGAACCTGAAGAACCGGAACCATCAGAAGAGGTTGACCTTGTGGCGGCGATTGATTTATCTCTTGAGCCGAATGAGCTTGGAGAAATCATGATTCTTATGTACCACGGTATAGGACCGGAAGAATCGGTATGGCAAAGAACTCCCGAAAATTTCCGCAGGGATTTAGAATATATGTATCAGAACAAATATCAGATGATAAGCCTGAATGATTATGCTAAGGGGGAAATAAAGACAAAGGCAGGCTATACTCCCATAATATTAACATTTGATGACGGAAGGCAGAATAATTTCAATTATATAGAAAAAGACGGCGAATTGACAATTGATCCTGACTGTACGGTTGGCATATTGGAAGAATTCAAAAAGAAATATGATGATTTTGATGTTACTGTGAGCTTTTTCTTAAACTCCAACCCATTCGGACAAAAAGAGTATGTGGAACAAAAAATAAAATGGCTGGTAGAAAACGGCTACGATATAGGAAATCACACGTACAACCACTATGAGATGGAGCTGTTAAGCTCGGATGATATTCAGGCGGAGATAGGCTCTGTAAATAACATCATAAAAGCAATCATACCTGATTATGAGGTTGAAACTCTGGCATTGCCTCACGGAAGCAACCCGAAGGATGAAAATCTGGATAGTATGCTAAGCGGGGAATATGAGGGGAATAAGTACAAAACAATTGCAACCCTTGATGTGGGTTGGAGACCGGCTTATTCACCGTTTGATACTCTGAATAATTTTAACAGTCTTTACAGAGTTACAGCCAGTGAAATAAATGTTGATAACTGCGGCATATACGATTATTTCAGGTCCTTTGAAAATGGTACGAGAGAAAGATTTATAAGCGACGGGAACCCTGATGTTGTAACTATACCAAAAAGACATGAGGAATATCTGAATATGGATATAGTTGGGGAGAGAATAGTAAATATATATGAATAACGATAGGTGAACAATAGTTAAGGGATGCAAAATTAGAAGTGCATCCCTATTTTTTACAATTGTTACACCATTGTTCTCCTCTTGTTATTAAAACGGTGCAAATCCTTGTTCTGACCACCAATCCTCTTTTAATAAAGCGTATTGTTTGCTGAATTGATCTAAATGGACTTTTTCCCAGCTGATAAGCAGATTCATTAAATCCTTGCTTGCCTGTGAGGTTAATTTATTTTTAGCATCCTCATAAAAATCAATGGAGCTTTGTTCCATCTGCATTCCTATTCCGAAAATAGACATGGCAACTGATGAGCTGCTTTTGTCCACCTTGTCCCAGCGGTATATTTCAGGAGATGGTATTTCTATACCTGCTTCAACAATATCCTCAAGGCTGAATTCATTACCGTCACTTAAATTCTTCCATAATTTTTTCAAATAATCCGCATGCTTCAGCTCTTCATTTGCCAGTTCAATGAATGCTTCCTTAGTCCCTGCGTTTGATGCCTGACTTGCGGCTAAATTGTAGAAATCAAATCCTTCTGTTTCATTCAGAATTGCCTGAGAGATAATAGATAGTTCTTCTTTGTACATTTTTTCCTCCTAAGTTTGTTATTTAACATATTTATACCAAGTATATATTAATTTTAAACAATTAAGTTAAACCTTGCAACATAAATAATGTATAAAAGCTGCATCTCATTGAGAGATGCAGCTTTTGTGTTGAACTATTTATCATCTGTAGTGAACATTTGTG
This sequence comes from Bacillota bacterium, assembly GCA_023425285.1. Classification (GTDB taxonomy): domain Bacteria; phylum Bacillota; class Clostridia; order Tissierellales; family Sedimentibacteraceae; genus Sedimentibacter. Next base: position 14,329 of record JAFACY010000198.1, on the reverse strand, counting down.
TCCAATAGGGTGTACCCGATGAATCAACGTAATATCCAACACCTAAAAAAGTAAAATGCTTTGCCAGAATATTCTGACGGTGAGTAGGAGAAGCCATCCAGGCAGCGACTACTTTTTCAGGAGTTTCCTGACCTGAGGCAATATTTTCACCCCAGGCTGACCAGGTTATACCAAAGCTCGACAGCATTTCATTTGCCATACCGTAGGTCGGAGACCTGTGGTCGAAATATCTGTTAACTGCCATATCCTGTGACTTGGTTCTTGCCACATTTGAAATTGTCGGATCATAATAGAGAGCAGACAATCCATATGCTTGACGTTCCGCGTTAACTAATTGAACAACCCTTTGTTCATAATCTGTATTAACAGGAGGAGTTGTTTGAACCGCAGCAACAGCCGAGACGTTTGTCAGAGCTAAAATTGCTGCCAATAAAAATGCAATTTTATTTTTCGTACAAATTCACCTCTTTAAATAGTTTTGAAACATAAAAGAATTTTTGTTTCATATTTATTATTTCATATAAAGATGATATTATAATCATAAATTGTTTGATAAAATGGAAAATAAATAACCATCATAATATGAAATGAGGATAAAATGAAAAATTTAAAATTTGCAATTTTTGATATGGACGGTACTTTGCTGGAATCAATGGAAGAGTGGGATAAGCTTGGAGAAAACTATTTATATGCAAGAGGAATCGAATTTCCGGAAAATCTGAAAGAAATAATAAAGCCCATGACATTGAGAGCATCTGCGGAATATTTTCAGACAACGTTTAATATTAAATCAGGCGTGGATGAAATACTTAATGAAATGGACGCAATAATGGAAGAAAAATATAAAAATGAATTAGAGCTAAAACCATATGTAAGAGAATATTTAACGAAATTAAAAAATAATAATGTAAAAATGTGTGTTGCTTCCGCAACTCCATTACATTTGATAGAGGCTGCACTGACACGCCTTGGCATCATTGATTTTTTTGAATTTGTTTCAAGCTGCGACGAAGTCGGTGTCGGAAAAAACCAACCGGATATATTTTATTATGCAGCCAAAAAGCTTCAAGCCGAGCCGTCGGAAATTGCGGTATATGAGGATGCTGATTTTGCATTAATCAATGCAAAGGAAGCGAATTTTTATACCATAGGAGTGTATGACAAAAGCTTTCACGACAAAAGAAAAAATATTGAATTGATCAGTGATGTGTATATAGAATCCTTCAGGGAACTGTTATAGACTTACTAAAATTTATTTCAGTAAGTCTATTGTGTTTAATTCAATACAAATCTGTTTCCCGCCACTTGCTTGATGACGCCCTTCATTTCCAAAAATGTAAGTCGGCTAAGTAATATTTTAACATCTAAAGCTGTTTCTTCACTGATTTCATATATTGTCCTGCTGCCTGAGCGCAGGCAGCTTAAAATTGTTTTTTCATGTTCTGAAAGCTCACTATAATCAACAAGCTTTTGTTTTTTATTGACTCTGTCCTTCAGTTCCATGATTTCTTCCACTATATCGTTTATTGAAGTGGTTATTTTGGCTCCGTCCCTGATCAGACCGTTTGTTCCCTTGCTGAAAAAGCTGTCAATGTTGCCGGGAACAGAGAATATTTCCTTACCCTGATTGGCAGCATGTCCCGCAGTTATCAATGTTCCGCTTTTTTCCTGTGCCTCAACCACCAGCACACCGTCGGAAAGACCGCTGATTATTCTGTTTCTGTCGTGGAAATTGTTAGGCATGGGCTCCATTCCGAAGGGATATTCCGTGATAACGGCACCACCTCTTTCCGGTATCTCACGGTAAAGCCTTTCGTTGCTTTTAGGATAGACAACATTTATGCCGCAGCCGATGACTCCGACTGTCTTAACATTGTTGGAAAGTGCGGTCTTATGTGCAATGGTATCGATTCCGGAGGCAAGGCCGCTGATTATATTTACACCTAACTGTGACAGCTCACGTGTGAGCTTTTCTGCAGCCCATTTGCCGTATCCGGTGGCCTTGCGGGAGCCAACCACCGCAATTGACAGATTGTTGATATTGTCCAGGCTGCCCTTGTAATACAAAATATACGGAGCACCCGGTATGTGCTTTAATTTCTCGGGATAATCCTCATCAAATATTGTAACTATCCGTGCATTTTCGTCGGATAATTTTTTTAATAATTTTTCTTCAAGGCTGTCTTTTGAATTTGATAAGCCTGCGATTAACTTGTTTGATAGAGTTTTTAGATTATATTTTTCTATTTCAAAATTGTCCCATAAATCCTTTGAGCTACCGTTAAAATATTCATATATGCTGTCGATTTTCCGGTTGGAAATACCGTTTATGGAATTAAGCCATGCAAGGGTTAACTGGTTTATATTTAATTTTTCCATAGTCTACCTCCAGTATTTGCGGTCTAAGCTTCTGTATTGAATTGCTTCAGCCACGTGCTCCGTTTCAATATGTTCACAGTCCTCCAGATCCGCTATGGTTCTTGCGACCTTAAGTATTTTATTGTATGCTCTTGCACTGAGTCCCAATCTTTCAAACGCATCCTTCAAAAGCTGCTCGGAGTCTTTGTTTATTTTACAGTATTTAGACACATGCTTGCCGCTGAGTTCTGAATTTGTAAGTATACCTATTCTCTCGTATCTTTTTTGCTGTATGTACCTTGCTTTGATAATTCGTCCTTTTATTTCTGCGGAGGATTCTTCCGGGCTGTCATTTTTCAGATCCTCATATCTGACCGGGGATACTTCTATCTGTATGTCAATTCGGTTTAGCAGGGGACCCGAAATTTTGCTTAGGTATTTGTTTATCTGTCCCTGATTGCAGGAGCATTCATGGCTGGAATCGCCGAGATAACCGCAGGGGCACGGATTCATGGAGGCGACCATCATGAATTTTGCCGGGAACGTGAAGGAACCGTTTGCCCGTGAAATGGAAATTTTTCCGTCCTCCATGGGTTGTCTCAATACTTCGATTACACTTTTAGGAAATTCGGGAATTTCATCAAGGAACAAGACTCCGTAGTGTGATAAGGAAACCTCTCCGGGGCTTGGCTTTGAACCTCCACCTGCCATTGATATCCTTGATGATGTGTGATGCGGGGAGCGGAAGGGGCGTTTTCTTATCAGTCCCTTGTTATACAACATACCTGATATGCTGTATATTTTTGTGACCTCCAGGGATTCTTCGAAAGTTAAATCAGGCAATATTGTTGGAATTCTCCGTGCAACCATCGTCTTGCCTGAGCCGGGTGATCCTAAAAACAAAATATTGTGCATCCCTGCGGCAGCAATTTCAACGGCTCTTTTCAAACCGGGTTGTCCCTTAATTTCTGAAAAATCTTCCGTAAAGTCTTCCGTGTACTCTGTATCATCATAAACAATCTTGTATGGTTCGATTTTCTTAAAGCCCTTTAAGTAGCAGACCAGTTCCTTTAAGCTTTCCACGGGTATAACTTCGATGCCTTCTATTGCTCCGCATTCTTTTTTGTTTTCTGATGGAACGATAATTTTGTTGAAATTATTGTTTCTCATGGCAATGGTCATAGCAAGAGCACCGTCGATCGCAGTGATTTTTCCGTCCAGTGAAAGCTCACCGATGACACCTGTCTTATCATCCATATCTTTTTCGATTATTTTATTTGCACACAGTATCCCCAGAGCGATGGGCAGATCAATCTGACTGCCTTCCTTTTTTAGATTTGCAGGTGCTAAATTGACTGTTATACGGCTTACGGGGAAGCTGTAGCCGCTGTTTTTTATTGCAGAGCGCACTCTTTCTTTTGATTCGCGTATAGAGATATCGGGCAGACCAACTATATTAAAAACGGGCAAACCTCCGGATATGTCAGTTTCAACATCAACCTCATATCCTTCAAGTCCATAAAGGACACAGGTTTTGATTTTAGAAAGCATAGATTCCTCCATGGCATTTTTTTACATTATACCATATTTTTCTAAATATGCATATATTTTTTTACTTTGCTTATGGATCAGATTGTCTGACCCATAAGCTGTTATTGTGTATTTGGTGCAGGGCTTTCGGGAATATCCTGAAAACAAACGTACCAGAAGGGGCAGTTAAGGTTTAAGCTTGCTTTATTTTCCTCTCTTTCAATTATTTCTTCGTAGGTATTTGGGACAGGAAGTACTAAGGGATCTCCCATATTCCAGCCTGCGGGGGTCTGAAGGTCGTATTTTTCGGTCGCCTGAAGGGAATCAATTATTCTTAATAATTCTTCCCCGCTTCTTCCTGATGAGACGGGAAGTATTAATATAGATTTTATTATGCCTTCTGGATTTATTATAAAGGCACTTCTGACGGTTTCCCCATACATTCTGTCGGGATTTATCATGCCGTACATTTCGGAGATTTGCAGATTTGTGTCGTCTATTATGGGAAAAGGAACGGCAATTCCGGTTTTTTGATAAATATCGTACACCCACGCCAAATTTGCAGAATTACTGTCTGTTGTCAATGCCAATACCTGGACGTCTCTTGCTGCCATTTCAGGATAATTTTCTGCAAGGCTTATAACCTCGGTGGTTGAAACCGAACCGAACGAAAAGGGGTAGCTTGCAAGTACCAGCCACTTGCCCCTGTAGTCCGACAATCTTACATAGCCATGCGTTGACAAGGCAATAAAATCAGGTGCCAATCTGTTGATAGTAAAATGTTCACTTCCTCTTTGGCTTTGCAAATTATGAATGTGCTTGTTTGTGTTCCTGATTAAACTATTATTATATATCATGATACCACCTGTAATTTTGTATTTATCATATTATATGTCGATAATCATGGAATGAGATAGATTCAAATCATTCTTATGTGGATTATTATGGCTATATGTCTAAGATTGAAAAGGAGTACCATTTTTTACTCGTATGATAATTACTTGTTTTTTTATATAATATGCTTATCATTACAAGGAGGACGTTACATACATATGAAAAAATTAAATATTAGAGCCTTGATTGTTTTTTTGATGCTTATTTTTATGACTGCATTTTTTACTGATTACAATTCAGTCTACGGTGATGAAGACAAAGTTAATGAATACAAGGTAGTGGGATATTATACAGCATGGTCATCATATTCGGGATTCACGCCCGATAAATTAGATGCAAAAAAGCTTACCCACATAAATTACGCCTTTGCAAATATTGAAAACAATAAGGTAGTATTGGGATATCCTGACAAGGACCCATCAAATTTTGAGAAGCTGAATGAGTTAAAAGCAATAAACCCTGATTTGAAAATACTCATATCGGTGGGAGGCTGGAGCTGGTCAGGTAAATTCTCCGATGCTGCGGCAATGGAAGTCTCAAGGAGGGAATTTGCCGAAAGCTGCGTTGACATTGTAACCAAGTACAATATAGACGGAATTGACCTGGACTGGGAATATCCTGTAAGCGGGGGACTGCCCACAAACATCACAAGGGCATCTGATAAGCAGAATTTTACGCTTTTACTTGAAGCCATACGGCAGAAGTTAGATGAGCGGGGGACAGTAGATAATAAGCATTACCTGCTTTCAATTGCAGGAGGAGCCAGCAACTATTATTTAAATAACATAGAGCCTGAAAAAATACAACAATACATAGATTACGTAAATATAATGACATATGACATACGCGGCTCGTGGGATACATATACAGATTTTAATTCTCCTTTGTACAGTAACACACAGTCAGGTCCTCACTATAAATGGAGTGTGGATGACAGTGTAAGGGCATGGGAAAAAGGCGGATTTCCAAAAGAAAAAATAGTTGTGGGAGTTCCGTTTTACGGGTATTTATTTAACGGGGTAAAAAACGATAATAATGGGCTTTACCAGTCTTTCCAGAATGCAAAGGCACTTAGCTTCAGTACAATTAACAAGTATTTGAATGACTATGGATATGAGAGATACTATGATGCAGAAGCATTGGTTCCGTGGCTGTTCAACGGTTCATCCTTCATATCCTATGATGACGAAAAGTCCATAAGCATAAAGGCTGATTATGTAAAATCAAACAAGCTTGGAGGAGTCATGATATGGGAATTAAGCCATGACCAGGGTGAGGTACTGCTGGATGCGTTGTGGACTACTTTAAACATGGAAAGAACAAACTTGCTTGCAAATCATTGGGCTGAGGAAACGGTTAAATATTTAAGCTTGCTGAGTATAATAAATAATATTGATTCATTTAACCCCGAAGCTCCCGTAACAAGAGGAGAGTTTGCAGAATACATAACCAGGACATTAAAAATTGAGAAGCAGAATTCAGCAGAACAAAATAAATTTTCTGATGTAAGTACAAAAAGTGATATATACGATGCGATAAGTGCTGCAGTTCAAAGCGGCATCGTCAAGGGCTACACTGACGGTACATTCAGACCTGATAATTACATAACGAGGCAGGAAGCCATGGTGATGTATTCAAGAGCCATGGACTATGCCGGAATAATATCTTCTGATGACAACAGAATAAATAATTTCAGTGACAGGTATGAGATTGCTGACTGGGCATATCCATATGTAAAAAGAGTACTGAGTTCAAAAATTTTCAATGGAATTAACGAAACGACTATATATCCTTCGGGGACCTTCAAGAATGCCGAAGCAGCGGCAGCCATCAAAAATCTGCTGGGAAGAATGGAATAATAAAAAAATATTCATCCCCTTGTATTAAATGACGACAGCATTTTTAAGAAGGGGATGAATTTTTTTGAATATATTTCTTAAACCTTTCCGCGACATCCGGATTATCATTCATAAATGAAATATAGCTTTCGAGGCATTGAACGGTTTCGGGACTTAAGGTGTGCTCTATCTTTTCAGTTTCTTTTAACAATATATTATCCTGTACACCCATCAACTTTAAAAATGTTTCAATTGCATTATGACGGTTTATCAGCAGTCTGCCTAAGACCTCACCATCTTCCTTAAGGGTGATTATACCGTAGCGTTCATATTTAAGCAGATTAAGTCCCCCTAGCCTTTGCACCATCCTTGTGGCTGACGGCGGATGTACATTCAATGCATCAGCCAGTTCATTTATTCTTGTATAACCCTTATGCATGGATAACCTGTAAATCATTTCCATGTAGTCTTCCATTGAAGCAGTCAGTTCATTATCGTTGTTTTTCATGTATTCATTGAAGGTATAATAGCTTTCGCTGTCCAAAATATCACCTGCTTTAAGGTTATTTCACTATTATATTCAATTATACTGTAAGTGTGTCCTTTTCGTGCTCCAGTACATCTCTTAAGCAAAGTATCGCATGCATTGTTTTGGGAAAGCCGCAGGTGGGTGCTACCAATAAAATTGCATGCTCGATTTCTTCTTTAGTACAGCCGCTTTTGAGAGCCTTCAGTATATGGGTTCTCAGGGAATATGGATTCTGACAATCTGCGGACAGTGCAATTTTAATGAGCCAGCGTGTTTTTTCATCCAGAGGTCCGCCCTTTTCATGAATCATCTTTCCAAAATTTTCATATGCTTCGTAAATTTCACCATGATTCTGAACCATGTACTTAAGATTTTTTTCAATCACGTCAAAATTATCAAAATAATCCTTCATTTTTACCACCTTTTTCATATTGTTTTTTTTATTGTATACACTTATTATAGCCATTCTTTTTAATCTTATAAAGTCATTTCTATTGACAAATAAAAAAATGTATTATATGTTATATATGATTTTTTTAACAAATCAGCGGTATTGGAGGAAATGATGAATAATTTGTTAATAGTTGAATCTCCGGCAAAAGCAAAGACTATAGCTAAATTTTTAGGTAAAAATTTTACGGTCAAGGCTTCGGTTGGGCATATAAGGGATTTACCCAAAAGTAAGCTGGGAATTGACGTTGAAAATAATTTTGAGCCTAACTATATCACCATCAGGGGCAAGGGTGATGTAATAAAGGAATTGAAAAAGGAAGCAAAAAAGGCTGATAACATATATCTTGCAACTGACCCTGACCGGGAAGGTGAAGCAATTTCATGGCATCTTGCTAAAATTTTGAATTTAGATGAAAATAAAGAAATAAGGATAGAATTCAATGAAATAACAAAGGATGCCATAAAAAAGGCAAGCAAAAATCCAAGAAAAATTAACATAGATCTGGTTGATGCACAGCAGGCGAGACGAATTCTTGACAGGCTGGTCGGTTATAACATAAGTCCTTTGTTGTGGAAAAAGATAGAGAAGGGTTTAAGTGCAGGAAGGGTTCAATCTGTTGCTTTGAAGTTAGTTATCGACAGAGAAAGAGAAATAATGGAGTTCAAGCCGGAGGAATACTGGACGCTTGAACTGGAAGTTAAAAAACAAAAAAAGAAATTTACATCCAAGTATGTCGGAAATTATAAAAACGACAAGGTTAATAAAGTAAAAATAAAAAATGAAAATGAAATAAATGAAATTTTAAAAAGTCTTGACAAAGAAAAAATAAATGTATTAAAAACAGATAAATCAAAAAGCTATTCAAAGCCAAGCGCACCTTTCACAACAAGCAGTCTGCAGCAGGAAGCTAACAGAAGAATCAACTTTACGGCTAAAAAGACGATGATGGTGGCTCAGCAGCTTTATGAGGGTGTAAATGTAAAGGGAGAAGGAAGCATCGGTCTTGTCACATATATAAGGACGGATTCCTTCAGATTATCAGACGAAGCGATTTCAAGCGCCAAGGAATTCATCAGCGGAAATTACGGTGAAAAGTATTTTTTAAACCGTGTATATTCAAAACCTAAAAAAAGTGAAAATAAGGTGCAGGATGCCCACGAAGCTATCAGACCAACATCTGTTTTCAGAAATCCCGAATCAATTAAAGACAGTCTGAGTAACGACCAATATAAATTGTACAGCCTGATATGGAAAAGATTTGTAGCTTCTCAGATGGTTGATGCAGAATATGATGTAACAAAGGTACTTCTTAATAACAATAACAACATATTTGAAGCAAACGGCAAGGTTCTTACATTTGACGGCTATAAGGCAGTGTACAAATACAGCGATGAATCTGAAAGCAAGCTTCTGCCTGTTGTTGAGGCGGGAGAGCAGCTTGAAATATCAACTATTCTGCCTGAGCAGCATTTTACTCAGCCGCCGGCACGCTATACTGAGGCAAGCTTAATCAAGGATCTGGAAGAGAGAGGAATCGGCAGACCGAGTACCTACGCACCGACAATTACCACAATCACAAGCAGAGATTATATAGTCAAGGATAAAAATTATTTGGTTCCTACCGACATGGGATTTTTAGTGACCGAAATGATGGAAAAGTATTTTGCCAACATAGTCAATGATAAATTCACAGCGGAGCTGGAAAACAATTTAGATGAAATTGCATCCGGCAAAAAGGAATGGAATGATGTCATAAAGGATTTCTACGGCGGATTCAGAAAAGAGCTGGATGTTGCGGAAAAAGAAATGGAAGAAATCGAAATAAAGGACGAAGTAAGTGATGTAAAATGCGAAAACTGCGGTGCCTTCATGGTTATAAAAAAAGGCAGATACGGCAAGTTTTTAGCATGTCCCAATTATCCGGGCTGTAAAAATACAAAGCCGTTAAATTCTGCGGAGCAGGCGGAGGAAACCGATGAGGTTTGTGAAAACTGCGGATCAAAAATGCTCAAAAGAAAGGGAAGATACGGAGAATTCTTGGCGTGTTCCAATTATCCCGAATGTAAAAACACAAAACCCATATTAAAAACCATAGATGTTAATTGTCCCCTTTGCGGAGGGAAAATAGCTGTCAAGTTTTCCAAGGCGGGAAGAAGATTTTTCGGATGCACCAATTATCCCGACTGCAAGTACATGTCATGGCTGGAACCCACAAATCAGAAATGCCCGGACTGCGGTGAATTGATGGTTGTAAAGGACAATAAGCCGACGTGCATAAATAAAAATTGCAAATCGTAATAAATGGGTGATTAAGAAGTTTATACGTACAACTTTGGTACAAATTTATGCAAAAAATAATTATTTATATATTGCCAAATAAAAATGGCTATGATATACTTAAACATAATTACGCACAGAATTAGATCATGCGGGAGTTGTGCCGAAAGGTCTTTTGTATGAGATGATAATTCTGGAGGTAAAACAAAAGGAGGAAAATTATGGCTATTATTAGCATGAAAAAACTGCTTGAGGCAGGAGTTCACTTTGGACATCAGACAAGAAGATGGAATCCAAAGATGGCAGAGTACATTTTTACTGAAAGAAATGGAATCTACATTATCGACTTACAAAAAACAAGTGATAAGGTAGACGAAGCTTACAGCTTTATCAAAGGAGTTGTGTCAAACGGAGATGAAGTTTTATTCGTCGGCACAAAAAAACAAGCACAGGAATCAACTAAATCAGAAGCTGCAAGATGCGGAATGCACTTTGTAAGTCAAAGATGGTTGGGCGGTATGCTTACAAACTATTCTACAATCAGAAAGAGAATTGACAAATTAAATTCTTTAAGAGCAATGGAAGAAGACGGAACTTTTGAACTTCTTACTAAAAAAGAAGTTATTAAGTTGAAAAATGAAGCTGACAGACTTGAAAAATTCTTAGGCGGAATTAAAAATATGGAAAAACTTCCTGGTGCATTATTTGTTGTAGATCCAAGAAAAGAAAAAATAGCTGTTCAGGAAGCTAAAATATTAGGAATACCGGTAGTGGCAATAGTAGATACTAACTGTGATCCTGATGAAGTTGACTTTGTTATCCCGGGTAATGACGATGCTATAAGGGCGGTTAAGTTATTGACAGCTACATTGGCAGACGCAGTTCTTGAAGGAAAACAAGGTGTTCAGTTTACTGAAGAAGAACCTGAAGAAGATGATGTAACAGAAGAAGAATTGGAAAAAGTAGAAGAAAGTATTGAAGAATAATAAAATAGAAAACAAAGTAAGGGGTTAGGAAGTTTTTCCTTACGCCTTGCTTTTTTAAATTTGGAGGTTATTAAATGGAAATTACAGCTTCAATGGTAAAAGAACTAAGAGACAAAACTAATGCAGGTATGATGGACTGCAAAAAAGCATTGGCAGAAACAGCCGGAGATATTGAAAAAGCAATTGATTATCTGAGAGAAAAAGGATTATCAAAGGCTTCTAAAAAAGCTGACAGAATAGCTGCTGAAGGACTTACATACGCTTTGGTATCAGAATGCGGTAAAAAAGGTGCTGTCGTAGAAGTAAACTCAGAAACTGATTTCGTTGCTAAGAATGAAGAATTCAAAGGCTTTGTAGCAACCGCTGCTAAGGTTGTATTAAATCAGGAAGTTAAAGACGTAGAAGCTTTAAAAGAAATTAAATTAGAAGACGGAAAAACACTGCAGGAAACATTGACAGATAAAATAGCTAAAATCGGCGAGAACATGACAATCAGAAGATTTGCTGTTGAAAAAGTTGAAAATGGTGCTGTTGTGGCATATGTTCACGCAGGCGGTAAAATATCCGTAATAGTTGCTTTAGAATCAGAAGGAGATAAGGAAGCTCTCGAGGTTCTTGGTAAAGATTTAGCTATGCAGGTAGCAGCAATGAATCCTAAATATATTTCTACAGATGATGTTGATCCTGAATTTATAGCTCATGAAAGAGAAATACTGATTGCTCAGGCTATGAACGAAGGAAAACCAAGAAACATAGTAGAAAAAATGGTTGAAGGAAGATTACAAAAAGAGCTTAAGGAAGTTTGCTTGTTAGAACAGGCTTTTGTTAAGGATGGAGATATCACTGTTAAAAAACATATCGAAAACATTGCTAAAAATATAGGCAAGGAAATAAAAATTGCCGGCGTTAAAAGATATGAAGTAGGCGAAGGAATAGAAAAGAAGACTGAAAACTTCGCAGAAGAAGTTGCTAAACAAATGGGTCAGTAATCCCGAGGTAAATATAACAATTATGGAGAACTTTAAGGTTCTCCTTTAATACAATAAACCTTGGAGGAAGTTATGGACCTTAAGTATAAAAGAATTATCTTAAAAGTAAGCGGAGAAGCCTTATCCGGAAAAGCGGGACATGGCATCGATGCAAAAATAGTTAACAGGATTTCAAATGTTATAAAGAATATTATTGAAATGGGTGTTGAGGTTGCTATAGTGGTTGGCGGCGGAAATTTCTGGCGCGGAGCAAGTGCCGAGGAAATGGACAGAACAACATCGGATTACATGGGAATGCTGGGAACTATCATAAACGGTCTTGCGCTGCAGGATGCTCTTGAAAATATAGGAGTTGAAACGAGAGTACAGACCGCAATAGAAATGAGACAAATTGCGGAGCCTTATATCAGAAGGAGAGCTGTGAGACATCTGGAAAAGGGCAGAGTTGTTATTTTTTCAGGAGGTTCGGGAAATCCTTACTTTTCAACCGATACAACTGCAGCATTGAGAGCTGCTGAAATAAATGCAGATATTATACTTCTTGCAAAAAATGGAGTTGACGGTGTATATTCCGACGACCCAAATAAAAATCCAGATTCAATAAAATATCATGAACTGAAATATATTGATGTTCTTAACAAAGGTCTGAAAATAATGGACTCTACGGCAACATCATTGTGTATGGATAATAAAATTCCTATATTGGTCTTCGGAATTGAAGATACGGAAAATATCGAAAAAATAATTATGGGTGACGATATAGGAACAATAATAAAGGAGGTATGAGATGTATAAAGATTTAATTAACAATTCAGAAGAAACAATGAAAAAATCAATTACTTATTTAAGAGATGAGCTGGCTACAATCAGAGCGGGAAAAGCTAATCCGAAATTAGTTGACAAAATTCAGGTAAGCTATTACGGTACTATGACGCCCATAAATCAAGTGGCAAATATATCTGTACCGGACCCGAGAACCATCGTTATACAGCCGTGGGACGGAAGCTTGATAAAGGATATTGAGAAAGCAATTTTAACATCTGATCTGGGCATCAATCCATCTAATGACGGTAAGATCATCAGGTTGTCTATTCCTCCTTTAACTGAGGAAAGAAGAAAAGATTTACTGAAGGTAGTAAAAAAAGAAACGGAAAATTCTAAGATTGCTATCAGAAATATCAGAAGAGATGCGATTGAAGAGTTTAAAAAACTTGAAAAATCAAGTGAACTGACAAAGGACGACCTTAAAAAGGCTGAAGAAGAAACGCAAAAAGTTACAGATAAATATGTAAAGCTTGTAGATGACATCTATAAGGAAAAGGAAAAAGAAATTTTAGAGGTTTAATATGGATAATTTAACCGGTTATCCATTAAAAGACGCATTGAAATTTTTTGAGGATAATAATTACAGGGTTATTAATATAAAAAAAGTAATCGGAACAAATAAGAAGTTTAATAATTTATATAAACCATATGTAATCAGACAACATGCTTCGCAAAGTTCCGTTACGTTGTATATATCATATTATTAATACCAAGACTTACGATATATAAGAAAATTCAGGCCTAATTATATAGGCCTGAGCTATATTTTTTGTATTCCGCTTTCAAGGAGATTAAAATGAATTCAGAAGAACATGCAGTATCGGGATTATTTCCACAGCATCTTGCTGTCATAATGGACGGAAACAGAAGGTGGGCTAAGCTTAGAAATCTGCCTGCGAAATTCGGACATAAAGAAGGCGCACAAAGAGTAACAGATTTAGTTAGAAACTGTGTTTCTTTGGGTATAAAGTATTTGTCAATTTATGCTTTTTCAACCGAAAACTGGAGAAGAGATAAAAAAGAAGTTGATTATCTGATGAATTTACTTGGAGAGTTCATAGTTAAGGAACTTGATTATTTACATAAGAATGATGTTAAAATAACATTAATGGGTAACATAGAGGATTTGCCTGAAAAAACCGGGAGAGAAGTTAAGCGTTCCATAGAGCTTACTAAGGACAACAAAACGCTTCATTTGAATATTGCTCTGAGCTATGGATCAAGGGCGGAAATAATTAATGCCGTAAAAAGCATAATTAATGATTATGAAAACAACAATATTAATATAGATGAAATAAACGAAGAGAAATTTAAGGATTATTTATTTACGGAAGGGATGCCTGACCCGGATCTTTTAATAAGAACAAGCGGGGAAATACGTCTGAGCAACTTTCTTTTGTACCAGCTTGCTTATACGGAGTTTTATTTTACAGATGTTTTGTGGCCGGATTTTAATAAAGAAGAACTAATTAAGGCTATTGATATTTTTCAGAACAGAAAAAGGAGATTCGGAAATTAAGGCGGTGTCGAAATGAAAAAAAGAGTGATTACAGGAGTCACAGGCGGAGCTTTCATTGCGGTAGTGACGTATTTAGGCGGAAATATATATGATTTTGTGTATTTTGGTATTACTTGTATTGCAATTTATG
>JAFACY010000150.1 GCA_023425285.1 Bacillota bacterium | reverse complement strand
GGAACAATTGTTAAGGGCATTTCAAATGTGAAATGCCCTTCGTTTTTTATCGTTATCCTATTGTAATAGATAGTCAACTATTCCGTCGGCTATTTTGTCCACCATCACGTTCTGGAAACTTAAGTTGTGGATGTTCATTTCCTCCTGAGGATTTGACATGAAGCCGATTTCTATCAGAGCTGCGGGTCTCTTCGTTTCTCTAAGCACCTCGTAGTTCCTGTCAAGTATACCGTCTCTGTATACACCGTTGATGGTTATTGCGTTAAGGTAAATTGCCTCTGCCAGATTATATCCCTGTGACGGACTTTTGTAATTAATGGTGTTGTAATATGTTGACAGTCCGAAATAATCACGGTTGTTCAGTGAGTTGTGGTGAATTGACAGGAACATGTCCACATTCAGCCTGTCGGCCATTTTACCTCTTTCCTTGTTGGCTATATAGGTATCGTTGCTCCGTGTCATATGCACCTTTGCACCCAATGTTTCCAAAACATTTTTCAGCTTGTTTGCAACCTCAAGATTTACATGCTTTTCAAATTTGCCTGAAAAGCTTATTGCTCCGGGGTCCTTTCCGCCGTGTCCGGGATCAAGGAGTATAGTCTTTCCGGCGAGAGGATATACATCCTTCAGGTAATAAGCATTCACCCATCCGACCATTCCCTTGCCTGAAACGACCTTGCTCCATCCGTCAACAGATTCTATGACGATTACGGTTTCTCCTTTTTTAAGAGCTGTAATTTTTTTATTATTAACAGAGGGTCCGGTTCTCAGATTCAACTCATCTGTGGTTCTTCTATGACCCTGATTTCCTTCGGAAAAATAATTGCTGTTGTAGGATGTGAGCCATCCCGCCACGTAACCGGTTTTCCCGTCAGTCAGCTTTATTTGCAGCCAGCCGTTTTTTTCGCCCGTTACCTTGTATGTGTCATTTTTGTTTCCCTGCGTAATCACCTTACCGTTTGTGGATGCACTGTCACGGATATTTATGGTGTCATATAACAATATTATCTCCTGTGAAGCATCGTATTCTATATCAGTCAGCCAGCTTGCTATGTAATATTCATCGCCGTTAAATTCTACTATGTGCCAGCTGTGATACGTATCAACGTATCTGATTTTTTCTCCGGGAGCTAATTGACCGACAACCTTAGCGCTTGTCGTTGCAGATGTTCTTATATTAATATGGTTAATTGTATTGTTGACAACAAACCTTTGTGAAGGCACTGTTACAAAATATTTTTCTATCCAGCCTGTTTTTCCGTTTGCTGTTTTAACATGGTACCAATCCTGATTTTCATTTAATATATGTAATTTGCTGCTTATTTTAAGAGTGTCGTTAATCCCGGCAGAATAATCTGTATCCTTGTACAATGCGATGCTTGAGATGTTTGTATATCCTGTCAGTGCATACGCAGAAGAAATTGAAAGGATTAATGCCAAAATGACAAAAGCTGATACTTTTTTCATGACGCCCTCCTTGTATATGTATACGGTCATTATACCATTATTCGACAAATTAACCGTTACAGTTATATTACATAACTGCGAAAAATAGCTTGATACTATCTTTTACCTATAATATAATAAGTACAATATAGGAACAAGAGGAGAGATTCTTATGAAACTTTACAATACGCTTTCAAGAAAGATTGAAGACTTTAAACCCATAGATGAAAATCTGGTAAAAATATATACATGCGGTCCTACTGTGTACAATTACGCTCACATAGGCAATCTGAGAACCTACATACATGAGGATATACTTGAAAAAACACTGAGATATGCAGGATACCCTGTTAAAAGAGTTATGAATATAACTGATGTGGGACACCTTGAGTCGGATGCCGATGACGGTGAGGACAAAATGTTAAAGGGCGCCAAGCGAGAAAATAAAACAGTATGGGAAATTGCTCAGCATTATACGGATGCATTTTTTAATGATATAGAAAAACTAAACATTAAAAAACCGGATATTGTGGCGAGAGCTACGGACTATATCAATAAATACATAGAGTTTATAAAAACATTGGAGGAAAAGGGATATACTTATTTCGCCAACGGCAACGTATATTTTGATATAACCAAGGTTGACAATTATACTAAGCTTTCCGGCATGGATCTGGAGCAGCTGAGAACCGCTTCAAGAGATGAGGTTTCCGTTGATGAATCAAAGAAGAATCCTCAGGACGTTGTTTTGTGGTTTACAAAATCAAAGTTTGAAAACCAGGCGATGAAGTGGGATTCTCCATGGGGAGTTGGCTATCCGGGATGGCACATCGAGTGCTCGGTTATCAGTCTGACAAATTTAGGCGAGCAGATGGATATACATTGTGGCGGTGTTGACCATATTCCCGTTCATCACACCAACGAAATAGCTCAGACTGAAAGCTATACAGGAAAGCAATGGGTTAAATATTGGTGGCACGGTGAATTCTTAATCGATAATGAAGGAAAAATGAGCAAGTCAAGCGGTGAGTTTCTCACATTGTCCCTTTTAGAAAAGAAGGGATTTAATCCTTTGTCATACAGATATTTTGTTTTGAATTCCCATTACAGAAAGCAGCTTGCATTTTCGTTTGATTCACTTTCGTCTGCGGAAAATGCATATTTGAAGCTGAAAAGCAGAGTAAGGGCATTAAAAGAAAACACTGATATGTCTGGGGCGGGTGAGTTAAGTGATGCGGCGGTTAAAATTAAGGATGAATTTAAAAAATGCATTGAAGATGATTTGAATACGGCAAATGCGTTGACTGTACTATTCAACATGTTAAAAGCAGATGATGTCACCAATACAGAAAAGATAAAACTGATAGAAGATTTTGATCAGGTTCTGTCTTTGGACTTATTGAAGGATGATGAAAGCAGCACGGATGTTCATGATGATATGGCAGAATATATTGAAGAAATGATTCAGAAAAGACAGGAAGCCAAAAAGAATAAGGACTACGGATTAGCCGATTCCATAAGGGCGGAACTGTCAGAAAAGGGTATAATTCTTGAGGATACGAGACAGGGTGTAAATTGGAAGAGAATAAATTAAATAAAACAACAGATCAAGAACTTTTAAGAAGCTTAAACAGCACCTCTGATTCAACAAAAAATTATTTCATGTATTCACCTGCACAATTAGCATATGCAGGTGATGCTGTTTATGAGCTGTTGGTGAGGAGCTATATTATTCATAACAATGATATAAATGTAAATAAGATGCATAAGCTGTCCGTAAATTTTGTCAAAGCCAATTCTCAGGCATATGTAATCGGAGTGCTTGAGGATGAACTGACAGAAGAAGAAAAGAGGATAGTCAAAAGGGGAAGAAATGCTAAAATAACATCTTCGCCCAAGAATGCAGAGATGATGGAATACAGATATGCCACGGGCTTTGAGGCATTGTTCGGATACCTTTATTTAAGCAATGATATTAACAGACTGATGACTTTGTTTAACAGAGCAGTCAGTATAATAAACGAAAAGGATGAAAAAAATGAGGATAATTGAAGGGAAAAATCCTGTAATGGAAGCTTTGAGAAGTGAAGCGGAAATAGATACAATATTAATCAGCAGAGATGTGACGGACGGCTCATTAAAGAAAATAATTGAGCTTGCCAAGCAGAAAAATGTACTTGTAAAAAATGTGGATAAGGCAACTCTTGACAGATTAAGTGAAAACAAAAGGCATCAGGGTGTCATTGCCGAAGCAATGGAGTATGAATATAAGGAAATTGACGATATTCTGAATCTTGCAAAACAAAAGGGGGAAAAGCCATTTGTTATAATTCTCGACGAAATAACAGATGTGCACAACTTGGGGGCAATTATAAGAACTGCAGAATGCATGGGGGCTCACGGTATAATCATACCTAAAAGACGTGCGGCTCAGGTTAACGGCGTTGTTGCAAAATCATCTGCGGGAGCTGTGGAGTATCTGCCAATCGCAAGAGTTACCAACATAAGCAATACAATTGAGGAATTAAAGCAAAAGGGTTTGTGGATATACGGAGCTCATATGGACGGTAACAATATATCGGATGAAAAATTTGATGCTCCAGTGGGTCTGGTCATAGGCAGCGAAGGCTTCGGAATCGGAAGACTGGTTAAAGAAAAATGTGATACACTGGTTAAAATCCCTATGAAGGGCAAGGTTAACTCCCTTAATGCATCATGTGCGGCTTCCATTATAATATATGAAATCATGAAGCAAAGAGGATTCTGAAAATGCCTCGTACAAAAAAAGAATATCTGTTTATAGACGGATACAATATAATAAATCAATGGAGTTATTATAAAGATATTTCGAGAAACATAGAAAACTCAAGAAATAAGCTTATAGAGCTGTTAGTTGAATAT
>JAFACY010000133.1 GCA_023425285.1 Bacillota bacterium | reverse complement strand
CAGACTGATTATTATCTTGCATCTCCTACTATTTTTTCAACCTCAAAGTATGATGTAACCTCAAAGGAATACTACAAAGCAGTTTCTGAAGACAGGGTATGTATTACGGAACCATATATTGATGCAATTACAGGTGGTGTAGTTATAACCATATCAGCACCGGTCAGAGCTAACGGAAAGATTGTGGGTCTTGCTGCAGTTGATATAGCAATAGACAAGCTGACTACAATGGTAAACAATCATAAATTGGGTGAGACAGGATATTTTTCACTGTTAACAAAAGACAATACAATAGCAGCTCATAAAAATGAAGATATGCTTCTTAAGAATATTAATGAAGTAGGAGTAAGCAGCAACCTGATTCAGTCAATCAATAATAAGGACAACAATGTTATTGAATACAATATAAATAACCAGAAAATACTTGGAAAAAGTGTTGAAATAGGAAATACAGGCTGGAAAGTTTTATCATCGCTTCCTAAAAGCGAATTTATGTCTGATTCAATGCAGCTTATATTAACCATAGCATTTGTGTTCATCGTCATACTTGTTTTATTGCTTATTGTTATATCTATAGCAATCAATAAAATGACTAAACCGGTAAAAAAGATAACTGATATCACAAATAAGTTGGCTCAGGGAGAACTGGATGTAGATATTGATATAGAAAGCAGGGATGAAATAGGGGTTCTTGCGGATTCAATCAAAAGCCTGACTGTTCGATTAAAGTCATATATTAACTACATAAATGAAAGTGTTGATGTGTTAAACGATCTGGCTGATGGCAATTTAATCATGGATTTGGAATATGATTACGACGGCGAATTTGCCAAATTGAAACAAAGCTTGCTGCACGTATCAGGAACACTGACGGATACAATAGGAAGAATAAAAGAGTCATCAGAGTTCATCAGCATGAATGCCGGAAATGTTTCAAACGGAGCTCAGACTCTTGCCCAGGGTACAACAGAGCAGGCAAGTGCAATAGAGGAATTATCCGCTGAAGTAAATGAAATTTACCATACGATAGCAAATAATGCAGAGCATGCAGAAAATGCGGGAATAAAAGCTTTAGAAGCTTCTAAGGAAGTTGAACAGGGTAATGTACATATGAGAGACATGCTTTCCGCTATGGATGAAATCAGCAATTCTTCAAATGAAATAGGCAAGATTATAAAGGTAATTGATGATATTGCTTTCCAGACGAATATTTTAGCACTTAATGCAGCGGTTGAAGCGGCGAGAGCCGGTTCAGCAGGAAAGGGCTTTGCCGTAGTTGCCGATGAAGTAAGGAACCTGGCAGGAAAATCTGCAGAAGCAGCGAAGCAGACGACATCATTGATTGAAAATTCAATAAGCTCTATTTCAAAAGGAACCATGCTGGCGGACAAAGCAGGCAAATCACTATCAGGTATTGTGGAAATTACAAACAAAACCAATGAATTAATCAGTGAGATAGTGAATGCATCGGCACAACAGACTGTTTCCGTAAATCAGATAAGAAGCGGTATTGAACAAATATCATCAGTAGTTCAGCAAAATGCGGCAACAGCAGAAGCAAGTGCTGCAAACAGTGAAGAACTTTCAGGACAATCACAGGTTTTAAACGATTTAATAAGTAAATTTAAAATTAACACAGAAGAGGCTTTTTAGAAAACAAAACAATCAGGGGGCATCCCCTGATTGTTTAAATGTATAAACTTTTATCTGAATATGCCGATAGTAAGTATATAATATGTTGTATGGAGGAAGATGTTGAAAAAGAGGGGAGAAAAAAATAAGTCAAATGCCCGTAAAAAGGGTGTGGTTAAAAAAAGTATAAAAACGCAGATATTTATAAGCTATTTATCATTGATAATTTCTGTGGTTATAATTTTGGGAGGATTATCGGCTTTTCAAAATTACAGAACTACATTTGACACATTGGAAAATACAATGGTAAATCTGGCTGAAGTATCCTCAACTGTTATTTCCAGCAAGCTGGAGGTATATAAGACTGTGGCGGCAGATCTCGGTATGAATCCGGTACTGTCAAATACAAGAACAAGTAAGAGTGAAAAAGAAAAAATAGTTAAGCAGATGGTAAGTATGTACGGGCTTTTGGATGCATACAATGTTTCCTCAGCAGGAAGGGGAGAATCATCCGTAACCAATGCAATATATATGGTAAACGATACGGATTATTTTCTTGTTGCCATGGGAGGAGAAATATTTGTATCAGAGCCTGAAATGAATACTAAGTTGAAAAAATACACATTTACAGTGGCTGCTCCTGTCTGGAAGGATGGAATATACGGAACTGATGTAACCGGGGTTGCAGCAATAGTCCTGGACGGACAAGTGCTGTCGGATATTGCTTCCTCCGTGAAAATAGGTGAAAAGGGCTATGGATTCATATTGAACGAGGAAGGCATGACCATAGGACATCCCGACTATGAAAAGGTACTGTCGGGAGAAAATATTATTGCCGGATACGAATCAAACGGCAGCAATCAATCCTTTGCCACAACAGAAAAGAAGCTGCTAAATGGTGAAATTACCTTCGGAGACTATAATTTAAGTAATCAGAAGCATTTGATATCCTATTCTCCCATTGAAGGCAGCAACGGGTGGGGACTTTTTGTAAGCGCACCCCAATCAGAGTATTTAAACTCAACATATACAAGCCTTGCTGTTATTTTGATAATATCTCTGTTGTCAATTGCTGTGGCATATTTTACAGGAAAAAGTATGTCGGCAAAAATAGCGAATCCCATAATTATCTGTGCTGAAAGATTGAGACAGTTATCAGACGGAGACTTGCACACTGAAATTGAAAGGACAAACAGAGAGGATGAAATCGGTCTTCTGCTCAAATCCATGAACAGGACTGTAAAGGGTATGAACGTAATAGTTACTGATATGTCGTACCATATGAGTGCAATTGCAGAAGGAGATTTCTCGAAAGATATGGATATTGAATATGCGGGGGATCTTAACTCCATAGCTGTGTCCATGAAAAAAATCAGCGGATTTTTAAACACCGTGGTTAAACAGGTTAATGAAAGTGCAGAACAGGTTTCGAGCGGTGCAGAGCAGCTTGCGGGCAGTGCACAAGCCCTTTCTCAGGGAGCCACTGAGCAGGCAAGCTCGGTTGAAGAGCTGTCGGCAACACTGGAAGAAATATCAGAGCAAATAAATAACAATGCGTCCTTTGCAAATATGGCAAACAAAGCGTCCATAGAATCCACGGAGCAGGTTTTAACCGGTAATAAATATGTAAAAGAAATGAATGATGCAATGTCTGACATAAATAATTCATCGGCAGAAATTGCTAAAATAATCAAGGTTATAGACAGCATAGCATTCCAGACAAACATCCTTGCTTTAAATGCAGCGGTGGAAGCGGCAAGAGCAGGTGCAGCAGGAAAGGGATTTGCGGTTGTTGCAGATGAAGTAAGAAATCTTGCTACAAAAAGTGCCGAAGCTGCGAAAAATACCACAGAGCTTATAGCAAACTCTATAGCGGCAGTAGATAATGGAGCTAAAATCTCCAGGGAAACTGAAAAGGCACTGGATTTAGCTGTTGAAAAAGCAAATGAAACAGCAGGCATGATAGAAAAAATATCCACGGCTTCATCACAGCAGGCTGATGCGGTAAAACAGATACTGTCGGGAGTTGAGCAAATATCATCCATAGTCCAGACAAATTCCGCAACATCAGAGGAAAGTGCGGCAGCAAGCGAAGAATTAAGCAGCCAGGCACAAGTGCTGAAGGATATGATAGAAGGCATTAAATTAAAAGACAACATAAAATCAGAACGGGTATACGAGGCAGTAAAAAAGGAGGAAAGCATGTCATTATTATGGTCAAAAAACTTAGAGGTTGGAGTGGAGCTTATCGACTCACAGCATAAAAATTGGTTTGAAAAAGCAGATAAGCTTTTTGAAGCCGGAAAAACGGGAAAATCAAAGGAACATATAATTCAGATGTTTGATTTTCTGGATGAATATACAAGGACACATTTTAGAGATGAAGAAAAATACATGCAAAGCATCAATTATCCTGAAATAAGCTCACAAAAACAGATGCACGCAGATTTTATTAAAAAACTGACAGAATTAAGAAAACAATATTCAGATGAAGGAGCAAATATAAGCGTTATAATCAGCGCCAACCAATTCATATTGGACTGGCTCACTAAGCATATATCTAATGCAGATAAGAAAATAGGAGAATACGCAAGGAAATTATAGTACTGTCATCCTGAACGAAGTGAAGGATCTCAGTCTTGCAATCAAAAAGAGCTGGTTT
>JAFACY010000116.1 GCA_023425285.1 Bacillota bacterium | reverse complement strand
CCTATAAAAAAATGCGGTATGTATACTTTTATTGTTATGTATTTTGTTACATTTATGATGCCTGACAACAGCTTGCTGTACGTAGATGTTGCGGATGCAGGACAGGGGCTGTTTACGCATGTTAAGTATAAAAATTACGACCTTGTAATAGACTGCGGAAGCAACAGCAATAAAGCCTTCGGTGTATATACGGTGCTGCCATACCTTGTTAAAAGAGGGATAAATCAGGTAGACGGCGTATTTATAAGTCACTGGGACAGTGATCATTATTCAGGGTTAAATGACCTTTTAGACAGTGAAATAAAGGTGGATAGCATATTTGCTCCGGTTGCAAACGATGAAATAAATAAGGATATAAATATATTAAGAAAAGGTATGCACTACAGTCTTGATGATAAGCTCAGCATTGATATTTTATGGCCTGAAAAACACAGTGTATCGGACAAAAAGAACAATACATCATTGGTTATGCTGCTCACTTATAATAATAAGAGAATTCTGTTCACCGGAGATATTGAAAAGGAGGCGGAGGGTGTCATTATTGATGATATACCCGAAATTGATATCCTGTTAGTACCTCACCACGGCAGCTCAACCTCTTCAACTGATGAATTCATACATAAATGCAGTCCTGAAATTGCAGTCTTCAGCTACGGTAAAAACAGCTACGGCATACCTCACGGTGAGGTATTGGAAAGATATGAGAACGAAGGAAGCCTGATTTTATCAACCTATGAGCATGGGGAAATTAATTTTGTTTTAAAAGATGATAAAATATATTATAATACATATGTGGGTACAAAATCCGAGAATTTTTATGAGCTTTATTTTTTAGGCTTTACAGCAAAATCAGCGGCATTTTGCATACTTTTATTATACATACTAAGGTTTAAGGGAGAAAAGCATGAGCTACAAAATTATTTCTGATATGACTCAAAAATCAACAATACCAAGCTTTGTTCTCATTTACGGAACAGAAGAATTTTTAATAGATGCGGCAGTAAAAAATATTAAGAAAAAATATATTGATGAAAATTATGAAAGCATGAATTACATAGAATTTGAAAAAATAGAGAATAATTTTTCGGATTTTTATGAATTTGTAACC
This sequence comes from Bacillota bacterium, assembly GCA_023425285.1. Lineage (GTDB taxonomy): Bacteria > Bacillota > Clostridia > Tissierellales > Sedimentibacteraceae > Sedimentibacter. The sequence goes on along the minus strand of JAFACY010000116.1, from coordinate 5,389 downwards.
ACATATCCATTCATGTCAGAAAAAAAGCTTTGTGTAATTAAGGAAGCAAATTTTCTTACATCCACAGGCAGCCTGAACAAGAATGACGAAGAAAAATTCAATGAAGTTTCAGAAGAAGGCTTTGATTCCTGTATAAAAATATTCTTGTTAAAGGATAAAAAACCTGATTCAAGAAAAAAGATTGTCAAGAAGTTTAAGGATAACAATGCAATTTTTGAAATAAATAAACTGAATGAGCAGGAGCTGTCAAAATATATTGCAGACAAATTCAAAAGTAATAATCTGAACATAAATTTAAGCCTTGCCAATTATATTGCCAATGATTCGGGATATCTGGAATATGAAAGCACGATAAGTCTTTATCATATCAACAATGAAATAGACAAAATATCATCTTATAAAACAGGCTTTAAGGATGTATCGATGGATGATGTTGAGAGACTATTGATTAAATCATCGGAAAGCAATGTTTTTAAGCTCATTGATAATATATGTGACGGAAATAAGGAGCAGGCATTTGGCATATTGGACGATATGCTGCTGAACAACACTCCCGAGCAGGTCATAATTCACATGCTAATAAGACATTACAGAATGCTTTATCAATATGTTATTTTAACTGACAAGGGATATAGCTTTAATGAAATAATGGCTAAAATGAAATTGAAAAACTTCGTTGCCAACAAGCTTTCGAAGCAGACAAGAAGCCTGAATGCAAAAAAGATAGAATATTATCTGGAAAAAATCCTTGAGATTGACAAGAAGATAAAGACAGGGGAAATCGAAAGCCGCATAGGGCTTGAGTTGATTACAAATGGGATTATAGCATAATTACATAAGCAGTAAAAAAAAAACCGGTGAAGCCGGTTATTTTTGTTATGCTGCTTTATTTAATTTAAGAGTTAATCTGCTAACCTTTCTTGCTGCTGCGTTTTTATGAATAGTATTCTTTGCAGCCGCCTGGTATAATTTTTTCTCGCACATTACCAATAATTCTTTAGCAAGATCATAGTTTCCTTCAGCTACCGCTTTTTCGAATTTCTTTATATATGTCTTGATTTCAGATTTTCTGCTCTTATTTACTTCAGTTTTCTTGTTTATAACTAAAATTCTTTTCTTTGCAGATTTAATATTTGCCAAAGTATTCACCTCCTTAGTGTTCTATTATAAGCTATTAACTATTTTAGCACATAATTATCATTGTTTCAACATTTTTGACAGCAAATCAATTATACAGTTTAATCACATAAAAATCAAGTAAAAAGAATAAAAAAATTTAAAAAATCAATAATAAATTTAATATCTAAATATGGAGGTTGCAATGTTTTACAGAACAGACTTGGCATATGAAGCTAATGAGTCATTGGCTCAAAAGGCAGAGGGCGTTATTTTAAAAACTGAGAATTATAAACACGGTGAAGTTATAAAGCTTGAAATAACTGATGAGGCATCAGAAAAGGCCGTGGGCAAAAAAAGAGGCAAGTACATAACATATGAAACGAACGGCTTAAAAAATTTAAGCAAGGAATCAAGAGAAGAGGTTATTGATATACTGTGCAATGCTATAAAGGAGGTCTCGGACCTTCAGAGGGAAAGAATATTAGTGGTAGGGCTGGGAAACAGAAGCATAACCGCAGATGCCCTGGGTCCTAAAACGTTGGACAAAATCAAGGTTACACGACAATTTTTCAAAGCATACAACAAGGATTTTGATGAGGACTTTAACGAGGTATCCATATTGGAGCCGGGAGTTTTGGGAACTACGGGGATAGAAACGATTAATACCATCGTTGGTGTAGTCGAAAAAATAAAGCCCACATTGCTCATTATAATAGATGCTCTTGCATCAAGAAAAATGAGGCGTCTCTGCTCCGTTGTACAAATAACGGATGCCGGAATTGAACCGGGATCTGGAATAGGCAATATGCAGGGCTCACTGAACGAAGAAACCCTGGGGGTGAAGGTTGTTGCCATAGGAATACCGACGGTGGTAGACACGGCAACCATAGTTAATGACACCATTGAAGCAATGGAGGAAGTACTGAAGGATAAAACTGATGATACGGGGAGCATAATGGGAATATTGGGGGATTTGGAATATGAAGAAAAGCATATGTTTATAAAGGAGATATTAAATCCTATGTATGGCGAATCAATTGTAACGCCAAGCTCCGTAGATGAGCTTATGGAAAGCTTATCGGATATGCTTGCATTATCTATCAACAAAGCCGTTCATCCGGGATTTGAATCGTAATATAATTGTAAAAAATAACAGTATTATTCAGGAAACAATACACATATAAATTAATATATTACTTTTTAAATAATATATAACTATTAAGAAAATATGTGGAGTTGGATCATGAAAAGAAGAAGAAAAAATAAGAGTGGAGCAAGGTTTTACATGATAATGTCAATTGTATGCCTGACTGTCCTTTTTGTTGGATACAGTCATGTTTACAATTTGTCGGAGAAAAGAAAGTCGGGACAGGATGTTACTACAATATCTATCCTGTACAATGGTGACAGCGATGAAAGTAAGACGAGTGCCATAGACAAAATTATGTCCTACTTTAATATTTTTTTAGAAAAAACATTCAAGGAAAGTGAAAGCTCAAATAAATTAACGGAAATTACCAACAAACAAAACGCAGAAGTTTTTAAAACGGTGGAAAGCAAAGAGCCTGAAAAGGAAGAACTGGAAATATATAATGACAGGGAAGAAAAAAAGCCTGTAACAAACACACCTATAATTGTAGCAAATAATTTGCATGAAAACTTTTTTAAGATTATAGAATCACCGGCTTCAAGAAGCAGTGCCCCGAGAAACACAGTAATCGACGCTGCTTCTGTTAATGAAAAGCTTAATATAGTGATTTTCCACACTCATGGTACGGAAGCATATTTGCCTCATGCCGAGGGGAACTACAGAACTCAGGACGAAATGTACAATGTAATGGGAGTGGGAAGTAAAGTAACAAGCAATTTGAAAAGTATAGGACTTAACATCAATCATTTAAAGGATTACAATGATTATCCCGACTACAATTCATCCTATGCTAATTCAAGCTATGCGGTAAGTCAGGTATTGTCCAACAGCAAAAAGAATGTATTGATAGATATACACAGAGACGGAGCGGAAGAAAACTCAAGCTACGAACAGTTCCTGTCAAGAGTGACAACAACCAAAATAGATGATAAAACAGCAGCAACATGTACCTTGGTTGTAGGTGATAAGAACGGAAATTCCGAAGAGCTCAAGAAAAATGCGAAGCTCCTTTTCGGCATAGCTGAGCAGATGTATCCCGGATTGTTCAGGGATGTAATAGTGAGGCCAGGTGCATACTTCAATCAATATTATTCAGATTATGCACTGCTGGTTGAGGTCGGCAGCACTTTGAACCATGTAGATGAAGTCAATTATACCGTTGAATTGTTAACGGATATAATGATTGAATATATAGGTGAAATCAGTAAATAATGCTTTTATATTTAAACAAATTTTGATATAATACCCTATATCCGTAAATTAGGGGAGGTTACATTTTTTTGGACAGAAGAAAATATATAAGAAACTTTTCGATTATTGCTCATATAGATCATGGAAAATCAACATTAGCAGACAGATTGATAGAAAATACAGGTCTTCTTTCACAGCGTGAAATGCAGGAACAGGTTTTGGACAACATGGATCTGGAAAGGGAGAGAGGAATAACGATCAAGCTTCAGACCATCAGCTTGTTATATAAAGCTCAGGATGGTCATGATTATACGCTTAACCTCATAGATACTCCCGGTCATGTGGATTTTAATTATGAGGTGTCAAGAAGTCTGGCTGCATGCGAAGGAGCTGTACTGGTTGTGGACGCTTCGCAGGGAATCGAGGCACAGACTCTGGCGAATGTTTATCTCGCACTGGATCAGGATCTGGAAATTGTACCGGTTATAAATAAAATAGATCTGCCAAGTGCGAGACCGGACGAAATAAAAAAAGAAATAGAGGACGTAATAGGTCTTGACTGTGAAAATGCACCTCTTATTTCCGCCAAGGACAATATAAATATCGACCAGGTTCTTGAAGCAATAGTCAAGCAAATACCTGCTCCGTCAGGAGAAGAGGGTGCACCGTTAAAAGCATTGGTATTCGATTCTTATTATGACAGCTACAGAGGTGTTGTTGCCTTTATAAGAATAAAAGAAGGCCAGGTAAAAAAAGGTGACAAAATAAAGATGATGTCAACGGGAAAAACCTTCGATGTTACAGAGGTGGGAATTATTTCACCTACTCAGAAGCCGGTAGCCGCATTGTATTCAGGAGATGTGGGTTATTTGTGTGCAAGCATGAAGGAAGTAAAAAGCTGCCGTGTAGGCGATACAATAACAGGTGACTCAAATCCTGCGAAGGAACCTCTTCCGGGATATAAGAAGGTTACATCCATGGTGTATTGCGGTATCTATCCTGCTGAAGGAGAGGAATACAACTCAGTACGTGATGCTTTGGAAAAGCTGCAGGTTAATGATGCTTCCCTCACATTTGAACCGGAAACATCCATTGCCCTGGGATTTGGCTTCAGATGCGGCTTCTTAGGTCTGCTGCACATGGAAATCATACAGGAGAGACTGGAAAGGGAATTTGACTTAAATATTATCGCGACTACACCCAGCGTTATTTACAACGTTTATAAAACAAACGGTGAGATGATAGTTCTGCAAAATCCTACAAACATGCCTCCCGTGCAGGAAATAGATTATATGGAGGAGCCTATTGTCAATGCATCAATAATGACACCTACAGAATATGTGGGAGCTATAATGGAGCTTTGTCAAAACAGGAGAGGAATTTTTGAAAATATGGAGTATATGGAAGCAACAAGGGTAATATTACATTATAAGCTTCCGTTGAATGAAGTAATATATGATTTTTTCGATGCTTTAAAATCAAGAACGAGAGGATATGCTTCACTTGATTATGAATTGCATGGATATGTGCGCTCAGAGCTCGTAAAAATGGATATCCTGATAAATGCCGAATTGGTGGATGCATTCTCCATAATAGTTCATGAGGAAAAAGCATATGAAAGAGGAAGAACAATCGTAGAGAGACTGAAGGATGTCATACCGAGACATTTATTTGCAGTACCTCTGCAGGCAGCGGTCGGAGGCAAGATTATTGCCAGAGAAACCGTCAAAGCGCTCAGAAAGGATGTCCTTGCAAAATGCTACGGCGGCGATATAACAAGAAAGAAAAAACTGCTTGAGAAGCAAAAGGAAGGCAAGAAGCGTATGAGACAGATAGGAAGCGTTGAGGTTCCGCAGGAAGCGTTCCTGGCTGTGTTAAAGTTTGATGAAGACTAAGAGGTGATAAAATGAAAAAGGTTTTAATAATATT
>JAFACY010000073.1 GCA_023425285.1 Bacillota bacterium | reverse complement strand
AGATCAGAGTTATCTGACGCATATCCCTGAATGCTTTTAAGTTTAGCAAAAAAATTTTCCGATTCACCGCGGAGAATAAAAATTCGTGCAAGACAAAACTCGGCATAAATACATATGCCCGTCTGTCTGTTCGCACGTGCCTCGTAAAGTGCTTTATAACAGAAAATTTCCGCTTCGTTATCATCTCCTTGTACAAGCACAGCTTCCGCACGGATAAGATGTGCAAGTCCGGCATCTTGTCCCCGGCTGAATGTGCGATAGACAGGCTTAATCTCATCAATGGTATGGAGCAATTCATCCAATGTACCGGATTCCCGCCACAGCATACCAAGTGCAGTCGGAAATACAGAAAACCATGGTGTGCTGTTTTCAATAATTTCCGGTTCATCACCCCAGATTTTGCTTAGCATCTCATATCTTTTACTCATTTCAGAAAGGTCGTTGAAGTTTTCCAATGATTTCAACAACACAAATTCTCCTTTTATTCTTCGCCTTTCTTCCTGTGACAATGTTTTTTTTCTTTCAATTAATATGCTGAGCAGACGACACAGCTTTTCATAGATTTTATATTTTCCTTTTAACAGTGAGTATTGCGCTAAGACAATCATTGCAGACGGGTGCTTATACAATGTCTCGTCCGGACATTCCTGTACGATTGCAATAAAAAGTTCATCATCAAATACTTCTTTTTGCTCATCTAAATATTTACAGGTAAAATGCATTGAGAGAATAGCATCAAAATCCTTGTTCCGGTAGAAATACTTTGCAGCCAGACAGTATTCTCTCATTGCTGCGCAAGCATATCCCGCTTTGTGTAACATGCGGTTCTGATATTCCTTTGTATTATGATAGTAGAATTGATTTCGCAGAAAATCCAGCAAAACACTGCGTATAACAAAACGGCGTTCATTTGGTAAAAATCGAATAAAATCACTATTTTTTAGTTTCATCTCCAATTCTACGGGTAGAATTTCATAGTCAAGCATATGTGCAGAGTGGAGTGTCGTAAAGCTGTCGAAAACCGACACAGCCAGTAAGAAGTCCTTTTCTGCAGGAAGAAGCAAATCCCAGACTGCAGTTTTCACTAACTGCTCGATACCTTCCGGACCAGCAAGTAAGCCTGTCTCGCTGTAATGAAGTAATTGAAGTCTTATAGCTGACACCCATCCTTCCGTAAGTTTGTAAATGTTTTCCGCCTCGCTGTCAGTTATTTTAAAACCCTCCATGGAGAACAAACATGATATATCATCTCGGTTAAAAAGCAAGGATGCTGCATCAATTATATTAATGTTGTCATTACATACATACAATTGCCAGCGGAAATCTAAACGCTGTGTAATAAATATCATGTGAAGATTTTGATTTTCGTGCATGGAAAAAACATTGATTAACTCCCGATGTATGTCAAAGTCAATCAGATGATAATTGTCTATGATCAAATAGGTTTCATTATGACATTTCATTTTTTTAAGATATGTCCTTATATAGTGAAATGTGTCTGTTGTGGGCATCTTCAGACTCTTCATATCATCTGCTGCTTTGCTGTTTATTCCGTCAAACAATTCACAGATTTTTATCCATGCCTCAATACAGGATTCTCCGAGACAGGTATACCATCTGCAAGTCGCATTGGGATGCTTATTTCGCAAGTATTCCCTGACAGCAGTTGTTTTTCCAAAGCCGCTGGATGCCTCAACAACAGTTAAAGAATATTGTGGTATTTGATTTAGCCATCGTTTCAGATTATTCGGAAAATAATACTTATGTTTTTTCTTTGCTGAGCGCATCTTCTATAATTTTCCTCTTTAATATTATTTATAATCTAAAATAAAATAGCACTTCAAAAAAGCAGAAGTGCAAAATTTTCGCTTTATAATAACATGAATCCTCATTTTATATTTACTAAATGAACAATACTACTTTAGTTTAGTTTTTCATATGATATCATTAAGAAACATAGACGTCAACAATGTACACTTATAACTTTCAATCCCTTAATCTTTTAATGCTTTGACAGCTTTGTCAGACTATTGGTATAATTGTACCCAAATCCGTTATCTGCTCACCTGATGCCTCATCATATGCACAGCCTGCATTATGAATAAATGATTTTAATGTGTCTAAAATACCCTCATCTCGGATTTTTCCTGTGGATAAGAATGCTTTATCATCAATCATGCCGGTGCATCCGCCTATAAATCCATGATTGTATCCTTTTAACAAAACAAACTCCGGATTTATATACAGGCAGTCTATATTGTGTAACTTGAGCTTTTCATATATTGATACATCTGATGTCAAGGCTGTGTTTTCATTTAAAGCAGTGGTTGAGCATTTTGAATATCCCTGTCGTACATGAATAAATTCAACACCCGAGCTTTCCAGGCAATGCTTCAGCACCTCATCTGTATACTGTAGATTATGTATTGCATATTTCCCAACCCTTGCCACATTGTATGGTATATCACCGGGATAATTTTTTTTAAGAACCGTACCGCCTTTAATGAGATTTATCCCTGTATTCTTTAAGGCATCTATATAATAATCGTATACATTCGGTGCAACCACAAAATTTTCATGATCTACGGGATGTATGACCATGTCAGGATGTCCATCTACCGGCTCCTGCAATTCACAGCATTTCGCCGTCTTTATTGGAACTATATCTGATTTTTTTAAATAATTTATTATTTCATCGCTTGCCCTGTAATCAATTATTACAAATCGCGGCTTCCCCGGTAAAATATACGGATTCATAAAAGCTCCTGTTTTTTCATTTTAAGTAGTATTTATTATTCTATCATTTTTTTTAAATTTTTGGTATTATATATTTGGAGGATACTATGGATAAATTACATTATATACTTAAAATACGACTGGCAAAAGAAGAAATATTTTTCGGACCGGGAGTGGAAACTCTGCTTAAATTAACTAATGAGCTCGCTTCATTGAATGCTGCCTGCAAGCAAATGAACTTGTCATATACAAAAGCATTGAGGATGATACAGGGAGCAGAAAAAAACCTTGGCTTCAAGGTTCTGGAAAGAAAAATCGGAGGCTCCGGAGGGGGCGGTTCAAGCTTAACGCCTGAATGTATTGGGTTTTTAAAAAAATATGAAGCGTATGAGGAAGAGTTAAAAAATAAAGCCTCTGAACTGTTTGACGAATATTTCAATGAATATATTTAATGATCAGTCCAGCATTAATATTGCTTCCTCGGGAACTTGCAGGAAAATGCTGTTATGAATTGTCTTAACTTTCAGCTCGTTCTTTTTTACCTTGCAAATTAATTTTTTGCTGTTTTCTGAAAGGTTATTTTTAATGCTTATGCTGTATTCAAACTGTTCTTCGGTTATATTTATAATCTTGAAGTCCATAGTGTTTGGTTCATCATTATTGTCCATAATTTTAAAGCTGTTTGCTCTGATACCTACGTGTGTTACATTTTCAGGTATCTTTTTTTCTGTTTGTAGCACCATATCCCAATCATCAACATAAATTTTGCCCGGCGAAACAATACGGCACGGTGAAATATTGCTGCATCCGATTATCTTAGCTGCTTCAACCGATTTTGGTTCACTGAATATGTCCTTGGTGTCTCCGTGTATGACTAATTTCCCTTTATTTAAAATCGCGAGATTTTTGCAGTATTTATAAACCTCATCTCTTTGATGGGTAACCATCAGCACCTGACCCTTGTATAGACTTAAAAATTCAAAAACCTCCGCCTGAAGCTCCTCCTTCAGGTGTGAATCCAATGCCGAAAAAGGCTCGTCAAGCAGCAATGCCTCAGGGTCGTAAGCAAATATACGTGCCAAGGCAACTCTCTGCTGCTGCCCTCCGGATAACTGAGACGGATATTTTTTTTCTAAGCCGTCAAGGCGGAACAGCTCAATCATCTGTCTCGTCTTTATTTTTTTCTCTTCCTTGGAGCATTTTAAGCCGCAGCTTATATTTCGTTCGGCGGTCATATTGGGAAACAGCGCATAGCTTTGAAACATATACCCTATTTTTCTGTCCTGTGGCTTTACATTAATATTTTTCTTCGAATCAAATAACACTCTGTCGTTAAATACAATACGACCCTCATCGGGGGTTTCCAGACCGGCTATGCATTTTAACGTCATACTTTTCCCGCTGCCCGATGGACCTAAAATACCGAAGTAGTCAGTGTTGTTTTCAAAATTCACATCAAGGCTGAAATCCTTGAATTTTTTCTTTATTTCTACCGATAAACTCATCTATACACCTTTGTTTGAATATTTGTTTTGCTTCATGGTAAAGTAATTCATCAGTGATAAAACCACAAACGATACAATGACCACCACCAGTACGTATGAATAAGCTCCATCCATATTGCCGGAGGCAACTTCAGCATATATGGCAAGAGGAAGTGTCCTTGTTTTATCTGCGATATTTCCCGCAATCATTGCAGTTGCTCCAAATTCGCCGAGACCTCTCGCAAATGCCAGAATGCCGCCGGATGCCACACCCGGCAAAGCATTCGGCATAATAATTCTCCGGAATATTTTCCTTTCTGACATACCGAGGGTTCTTCCCGCCAGTATCAGATCCTTATCGACCTGCTCAAAGGCTCCCCGTGCGGAACGATACATCAGAGGAAAAGAAACAACAACAGCAGCTATAACTGTGGAAAGCCATGAAAATACTATTTTAACGCTGAAGAATTCCAACAAGAACATTCCCACCGGTCTTTTCACACCAAAAATAAACAGAAGAAAAAATCCAACAACTGTCGGAGGCAGAACCAAGGGCAGTGTAAGAATCCCGTCAATTATAATTTTTAGTTTTCCGTACTTCATATTATCAATTGCACGCGCAATGAAAATACCAAGAAAAAATGTCACAACAATGGACAGTGAAGCTGTTTTTATTGAAATAATTATCGGAGATAAACTCATAATTGTCCTTTAATTTACCTTGAAGCCGTATTTTTCAAATACAGTCTTTGCTTCGTCACTTTGTAAAAATTCAACAAATGCCTTTGCCGATTCCATCTTTGTCGATGCCTTTATAATACCAACAGGATAAATTACCTTTGATACCTTTCCTTCAGGAGCTGACAAAACAACCTCAACATTATCATTGGAGCTTGCATCCGTTGCATATACTATACCTGCATCAGCGCTTCCTGCCGCAACCCAGTTCAAAACTTCTGTAACATTGGTTCCCAGGCTTGCTTTTGTTGATACCTCATCCCACAAGCCTAAATTTCCCAATAATTCTTTTGCATATTGTCCAGCGGGAACACTCTCGGGATCACCTACGGCAACAACTTCAACATTTGTCATATCGCCAAAATCCTTTATGCCCTTTTCATTTCCTTTAGGTACTATCAATACAAGCTCATTTTCCAATAAAGGAACCACTGAATTCTCTGCGATTAATCCTTTTTCATTCAATGCATTCATTTGTTTTTCGGCAGCAGACATAAATACGTCAACATCTGCACCCTCTTCGATTTGTGTTTGCAGCTTACCTGAGCTGTCGTATGTAGCATTAATTGTTATATTGGAATTCTTTTGCCTGAACATGGGTATTAGATCATTTTCCATGCAATTTTTCAGGCTCGCAGCCGCCGCCAGCATAATTGTTTCTTCCTTTGGCTTGCTGCATCCCGTAACACCAATCAGCATTGTAACCAATGCAAAAATAATAATTTTTTTCATTTTACACCCCTTGCGTTGTATTTTTAAAACTATAACGATAATATAAATAATAGAACAACATATATTGTCCTATCATTTATTATAATCTACTTTTCCATAAGTTTCAATTTATTTTTGATGACAATTCGATTGTATTATTCTATGCGCTTCAATATATCTTTTATTTTATCGCCGCTGAATATATATTTTTCATTGCAGAAGTGGCAAACAGTTTCTATTTGCTCATCCTCCTCTATTATTTCCTTCAGTTCATTTTTGCCTAAGGAAATCAATCCTCTTTCCATTCTTTCTTCGGAGCAGTCACATTTGAAGCTAACAGGAATCTTATCCAATATTTCCATATCAAAATCCGCAAATAATTTTTTTGCTATGTCTTCTACGTCATCATCATTATCGAAGTAATCCGAAACAGATTTTAAATTGTTTAATACATTTTCTATTTTATCCAGGTCCTCATCCTCGATAAAAGGTAATGTCTGAAGTATGAATCCCCCCGCAGACTTAATGCTGTAATCTCTGTCAACCAGAACACCTAATGCTACGGCAGAATTTTGCTGCTCGGAAAGCCAGTAATACATTGCAATATCTTCACCGATTTCACCCGTAACCATATCCGTGCTTCCTATATACGGCTCTCTTAAGCCGATATCCATCATAACCGTAACCTTGCCGTTTACACCCACTGCTCCACCCACGTCTAATTTGCCGTTGGGCTTCAGAGGCAGATCCACGGCAGGATTTTCCGCATATCCTTTTATTTCACCGTTATTGCTTGCTACAGCCAAAATTGTTCCTACGGGACCGCCACCGTTGATATTGATGGTTAATCTGTCATTTTCGTTTTTCATCATATATCCCATCATCAAGCCCGCTGTCAGTGTCCTGCCTAATGCTGCGGAGACTGTAGGAGTAGTGTTATGTCTTTGTCTTGCCTCCTCAACTGCTCCTGTTGATTTTACCATAAATAATCTGAAGGTTTTTTTCTTATCTATCGCTCTTATCATGTAATCCATTGCTTGTTCCTTTCTCACATACAAAGACGGCTCTCAGTGAATCGTCTCTGCATAATTCGTCATTGTAATCGTCATATATTTTTATATTTTCAAAGCCTGTTTCTTTTAACAATGCTGCTATTTCTTCGCATCCGTGTATATATTGTGTCTGCAATTCATTGATTCTGTCATATTTATCTGATGAATCCTTTATAAAAAAGTTTATTTCAATGCTGACCGTGTCCTCTGATTCTTCTGATTGGTTAAGGGAATTCTCCCACACATAAAAAATTTCACCATCGTCATACACATATGTTTCATTAAACATAGTTTCATATTTGTATTGTGTGCTCAGATCAAATATAAAACATGAAGCTGCGTTCAAGTGATTGTACACATTATTAAAAAAGTCTTTAATTTCATTTTTGTTTATGTAATTGATACCGTCGCAGCAGCAAACGGCAGCGTCAAATTTATCATCTATTTTAAACTTTGTCATATCCATATTCAACAATTTAACTCTCGGATTACGGCCAAGCTTTTCATAAGCCCGCATGAGCATGTCCTCTGAAAGGTCAAAGGCGGTAACCTTAAAGCCTTTGTCCGCCAGCAGTCTTGTTATGCTTCCTGTCCCGCATGCAGCCTCAAGAATCTTGCTGCCCTTAATTTTATCTGTTATAAAGGATGTCCATTTTTCATAATCTATGTCATTCATCAGAACATCATAGATCTGAGAAAATTCTTTATAGCCTCTGTTAAGCATTTTATTTCTTCCTTTTCTTCTTTTTAGCAGTCATCAATCCGCCTATTCTGCCTGTTTCCTTAGCGGTGAGACCTCCCCATCCAAGCTCCTCAACCTTATCCATCAGACCAATTTCTCTGGCTATTTCCAGCTTCATTATATCGTCAGGGGTAAGCTCTTTTTTCTTCTTATTATTCTTTTCAGCCATAATATCCTCCTTGCTATGAGATTATTATGGTTAATAAGCATGCAAATTATACTCACTTTTCCTTTTTTGTAAGCAATACTGCTCTGATTTCTTTTAAGGCTAAAAGTATTTTATTGAGGGTGTATTGTATGCTGACCAATATTATAAAAAACATTACAACCAATATTATTTTAATTTGTAATTCCATAATCTGCTCCCTACCTTTCGGTAATATATAAAATCATATATTATGAACAACAAAAAAGCAATCCTAAAATAAAATTATGAAATCAAGCATCACACCTACAACAAACTGTGCGCAAATAAAGCGCTATTTGCATTGCAATGGCATTTTATTTGTTTGACAAGTCTTTGTTGATGTAGTATAATAAATTCATGAAAGAGGTGATTTTTTATGGCAAACAACACGTCTAATGTCAGTTTTCGCATCGACAGCGAATTAAAGACTCAAGCAGATATTCTGTTTTCTCAGCTTGGACTTAACATGACTACAGCATTTAATATATTTCTTCGTCAGGCTGTTCGTGAAGGCTGTATTCCTTTTGATATTACAATCAATACACCTAACTCAGAAACCATTACAGCTTTACTTGAAGCAGAATGCATATCTCGCAATTCTTCTGTCAAGCACTATGATGATGTTGAAGAAGCTCTGAAGGAACTTAAGTCATGAAGCGCAGCATAGTGTGGACAACTCAATTTAAAAAAGATTATAAGCTGTCCATGAAACGGGGATTGAATATTGAGTTTCTTGATAATGCAATTCGTATTCTTGCAAACGGGGACACTCTCCCAGATGAATATAAGGATCATCAACTTTCAGGCAATTGGAAAGGACATCGCGAATGTCACGTTCAGCCTGATTGGTTATTAATTTACCGAATTGAAGAAGATATTCTTATACTTACATTATCGAGAACAGGAACTCACAGTGATTTATTTGGATAAAATAGCAAAATAAAAATTTAAAGGCAAGTCTCGTCAAAGAAAACACGCTGAGGCTTGCCACAAATTAAATTATTGCATAATATTATTCTTCCATTCCTGTTTTAATAATCTATATTCTACTCTGTCTTTTATTTCTCCGTCATGCCATGTATAGCATTTAAAATCAGCCTCTTTAATCATATTGCACTTTAACATTACTTTTTCTGAAGCAACATTATTTTTATTACAGCCGCATGAAATTCTGAAAACATCATCTTCTTCAAAGGCAAAACGGATTACCTCCTTTAATGCTTCGGGTGTAAACCCTCTTCCCCAAAAGCCTGTGTTGATAAAATAGCCTATTTCGACAATCTTTCCTATAGGAGTGTAGCTTGTAACAGTATATCCTATTTCTCCTATATGCTCATTTGTTTTCTTGTCCTCAATTCTTAGAAAATAAAACTGTCTGTGTGGATTGTCAATTTCATCTATTGCTTTTTTAAGATTCTCCTGTGACTCTTCAAGTGAAGTTGTGGCAATATCCTGAAGGTAATACATTGCTTTTTTGTCACTTAGCAAAGCATGGTGTGTCATTAAATCCTCTTGATTATGATCACGAATAATGCATCTTTCTGTTTGCAAAAATATCATAGCCGCACCTCCATTGTTATCTAATATTTCAAATAAATAATATCATACTTTTCAGTATTAAAAAAGAGTAATAAAAAACATAGCTTACCATTATCGGAAAGCTATGTCTTCTTGATGCGGATGACAGGACTTGAACCTGCATGAAATTGCTCTCACACGGACCTGAACCGTGCGCGTCTGCCAATTCCGCCACATCCGCTTGTATGTCACTGAATTATATTAGCATACTATTTTATTTTTTGCAACAACTAAATTATCTCAACCTTGTATTTTTTACTTAGCTCTGATTTTTTATCATTGTACACTTTTTCCTGCTTTTCCATGAAGCAATTGTCCTTAACTTCTTGTTCAACCTCTTCAAATGATGCATTTCTTTCGGGAGTGTGATCAGTCAGCTTTATGAGATGGTAACCGAACTGTGTTTTAACCGGAGCGCTTATTTCTCCTACCTGCATTGCAAATACAGCATCTTCAAATTCAGGAACCATCTGACCCTTGCCGAATTGTCCCAGTGCTCCGCCGGCTTCTTTTGACGGGCAGCTTGAAAATTGTCTTGCCGCATCTTCAAAGGATAATCCGTCTGTTATATCCTCTAAAATTTCATTTGCCTGCTCTTCACTGTCCACAAGTATATGGCTTGCTTTAACCATTTCCTGAGTTACATAAGAAGCCTTATGATTTTCATAATATTCTCTTAATTCTTCATCTGAAAGTGTTATCTGGTTGAACATCTTTCTCAGGTTATATTGCTGAAGCATTGATTTTCTCATGCCTTCCATTACTGTTATGAACTCTTCATCATTTTCCAGACCCTTTTCCAACGCATCCGAATACATCATTTCATGCATAACTAATTCGTCGATTAATTTTTTTCTTCCATCAGGACCCTGAAAATATGCAGCATTTTGTCCTAAGTTTTTTACTAAAGCCTGTAAATCTGTTTCCTTGATTTCATTGCCGTTTACTATGGCGATTGTTTTATTTTCCATGTTATCTCCTATGTATTGGTATAATTCTATCATTTTTATTTCGCATCACAAAAAATGAAAAATGGGATAGTATACCCCACTATCTCATTTCATTTTATTCTTCTTCTTCCATGCATTCAAGTAAATTAGCTAATTCTGCGATGCATTTGTCTTCATCAGAACCCTTGGTTATGATTACAAGCTCATCACCCTTCATAGCTCCCAACGCCATAATACTGATTATGCTTTTGCCGTTAGCTTCCTGAATGTCTTTTTTGATAATAATTTCGCTGTCAAAATTTCTTGCTTTCTTTACAAATATTGCCGCCGGTCTCGCGTGGAGTCCTATTTTATTTTTTAATACTACTTTTTGTGATCTCATTTTACACCTCTTTTTTCATGTTCTAAATCGTTAGCAATTTCTTCAATCTTTCTTAATCTATGATTCACACCTGATTTTCCAAGGGGTGGATTTAACATTTCACCCAATTCCTTCAAGCTCGCATTCGTATGCTTTAGTCGCAAGTATGCAAGCTCCTTTAAATGGTCAGGAAGCTTATCTATAGCTTTATGTTTTTTTAAAATTTTAATATTGTTAATTTGTCTCATTGATGTATCAACTATTTTGTCAAGGTTTGCAGTTTCGCAGTTAATAACTCTGTTTATCTGATTTCTTGTTTCTTTTACAGCTCTTACATTTTCAAATTCCAGCACTGCGTTATTTGCTCCGAGAAGTGCCAGCAAATCAGAAATCTGTTCGCTTTCCTTAATGTATGTTACGTAATTATTTTTTCTGAACAATGTCTTTGCTGTTATGCCGTATTTTTTCAGAAGTAAGCTTATGCCATTGCTGTGATTTTCTCGGCTGCTTACAAATTCTGCATGGTATGATTTTTCCGGGTCGCTCACTGAGCCGCAACCCATGAATGTCCCTCTGAGATATGCTCTTTTGCATTCATTATTGGTTACTAAATCACCGGGAACTCCGAAATCAAATTCTACAAAGTTGAAATTATCGTTGCTGGCTATTTTTGTTTCGATTAAAAAGTTTTTGGCATGCTTATCTTCGATATTGATAATATAATTGTTTCTTTTCTTTAGCCGGTTTGTTTTTTCAACGCTTACCTGAGTTGAAATTTCAAATGCCACCTTTAATAATCTGAAAATCCGCCTGGCTACTGCCGCATTTTCCGTAGAAAATTCAATTTCAAATTTGTTGAACCCCTTCAGGCTTATATAACCCATCGTCCTGATCAATGCCGCAAGCTCAGCTTTGGTGCTTTGCAAATCAGTTATTTCAGTTCTCGACAATTCATCCTTTATTTTTGAAGAAAAAGTCATATGCTCACCTTACTTATAACTATGAAATTTGATATCTTCAACAGCTTTTCTGATAATTTTTCTTTCATCATCATAACGAGCAATTATCAAAGTTCTTTCAAAAGGAAGAAATTTAGCTTCTACAAAGCCTTCATTTTTTTGTGCGGTGCAGTTCATGTTGTGTGCCATCATCAGATACCAATGAACTTCCTTGTTGATATGAATTCTGTCCGTATAACATGTACGGTTGAATTCATAATTTATTTTGCCGAGGTATTTAATTGTAGTAACCTTTGCCTTGGTTTCTTCATAAACCTCACGCAAAGCAGTTTCCTCCAATGATTCGTTTTCTTCAACTCTTCCCTTGGGAAGAACCCAATCTCCGTTAAATTTTTTCAACATCAATATGCTGTTTTTGAAAAAAACGATTCCGCCTGCACTAACTTCCTGAATCATGTTTGACCCGCCATTCAAATATTGTATTTTATATAATAACACAATATTAAAAAAAATCAAACATATATTTACAGTTTACACTAAAAATGATTACAATTCAACAGATTTATTCTTCTTTTGGCGGTCTCTCTCCATAATATTGATAATAGTCAACTCTAACGTCTCCATTGAATAGTTTTCTCTTTCTGTCAGCCTTTCTGCCAAAGTCCTTCTCAAAGGTTTCAACGGATGTTATTATGTAGCATGACCATGTCCTGTCCTTGCCGAATACTCTTCCCAGTTTTTTATGAATTTGTTGAATTTCCTCAACCTCACCTATTCTGTCTCCGTATGGCGGATTGGTAATCATTATACCGTATGGACACATGGGCTCGACAATTTTGTTTACATCCTTGACAAAAAACTCTATGCAGTCATCAACGCCTGCTTCTATGGCATTTTCCTGAGCTATCTTTATAGCCCTTGGACTTATGTCCGATGCATATATTTTTATATCCGAATCAAAGTCAATATTTTTTCTTGCTTCTATTTTAGCATCTTTCCAATACTCTTCTTTTATTGCTTTCCATTTCATTGACGCAAATGTACGGTTGAGTCCCGGAGCTATATTCCTGCCTATCAATGCTGCTTCAATGGCAATTGTACCCGAGCCGCAAAGCGGGTCGTACAATACTCTGTCCTTCTTCCAATAACTTAACTTAACCATAGCCGCAGCCATCGTTTCCTTAAGCGGTGCTTCTGTAGATTTTTCCCTGTAGCCTCTTTTAAACAAGCCTTCCCTCGCACCGGTCGTATCTATTGACACTGTGGCAACATCCTTGTGAATTGATATGAGTATCGTATATTCTGCCCCTGTTTCAGGCATCCATTCAACATCGTAATGCTCACAAAGCTTTTTTGAAACTGCCTTTTTAACAATTGCCTGACAATCAGGCGTGCTGTAAAGCTTCGATTTGACACTTTTTCCCTTTACGGTGAATTTACCGTCCTTGTCAATCCAGTCTTCCCAAGGCAGCTCATATGTCTTATCAAAAAGCTCCTCAAAGCTGTATGCCTCAAACTGTCCCATTATGAGCATAACTCTGTCTGCACATCTTAAGTTTATGTTTGCCCTCGGTATATCCTGTATTTGTGCATCAAAATACATCCAGCCGTTATCTGCATTGACGTTTTCAAATCCTATATCATTTAACTCTCTTTTTACTATTGCCTCCAACCCAAAAGCAGATATGGCTGCAAGTTTAATTTTTTCATTTTGTATTCTATCGTTCTCCAATTGTTCTCCCATCGTTCTCCTATTGTTCTCCCATTGTTATCTGGTATTTATCTATTTTATAGTACAATGTTGCTCTCGGAATCTTTAAGCGCTTTGCTGCTTCGGATTTATTGTATTTTAATTCCATAAGCGTATTTTGTATTATTCTTTTCTCAATTTTTTCTATATATTCTTCCAGACCGTCATCGTAATGGTTTATCTGTTTCACATTTATAACCTTATTGATTTCATCCACTTCAATTTTTTGCATATATCCGGGAAGGAATTCTTTTTCTATTTTATCCTTTCCCTTCTGATGAGCATAAACCACAGATCTTTGGATTACATTTCTCAGTTCCCTTACGTTGCCCTCCCAATTGTATTCAGAAAATATATTTAATATTTCAGCAGGTATTTCAATTATTCCTATACCCTGCTCCATACAAAATTCCTGCAGAAACTTGTTTGCCAGCAGGACTATATCTCCCTTTCTCTCTCTCAGGGGCGGAATGCTCACCTGAAAAACATCAAGTCTGTAATAAAGGTCATTTCTGAACTGATTATCTTTAATTAGCGTCCTGATATCCTTGTTTGTTGCCGAGATAATTCTTACATTTATTTTTCTTTGCTTGTTGCCGCCCACTCTTGTTACGACACCCTCTTCCAGCACACGCAGCAACTTTGGCTGCATCTCAAGAGGCATATCCGCAATTTCATCAAGGAAAAGCGTGCCGCCCTCGGCTTCCTCAAATTTGCCCTTCTTTCCCTCAGTCTTTGCTCCCGTAAAAGCTCCCGGCTCATAACCAAACAATTCGCTTTCAAACAGCTCTTTAGGTATTGCACTGCAGTTGATGGGAATAAATTTGCCGCTTCTTCCGCTCTCATAGTGTATTGCCTTTGCAAACAGCTCCTTGCCGGTTCCGCTTTCACCCTTCAGCAATATGTTCAGAGGCGATTTGGATATATTCTTGCACAAATTTATAATTTGTATAAAATTAGCATTATTGCTTATTATTTTTGAAAAATATGCTTCACCTGATGTTGATACTTTTTCTTTTTCAAGCTTAAGCAGGTTGTGCTGAGTTTTATTCAGCAGCTCGCTTAGCTTTACAATTTCTGTTATATCACGATCCCTTGCAAGACCTCCGATTATGTTGCCATGACTGTCATGAAGGGGCACCGCACTGGAAACTACATAGCTGTTTTCTCTCGGATTGTTATATATGTTGTGATAGGAGGTTTTCTTTTCAAGCACCTTTAACAGCAGTGCATTCGGGAAAAATTCCTTTATATCCTGATCTATGATGTCTTTTTTTGAAACACTGAAATACTCTTCAGCAGTGGAATTGAAAAAAATAACCTTTCCTTCCATATCAACTACAGTTATGGAATCCGGTATGTTGTCCAATATATATTCAAAAACTCCTCGTTCTCTCTCTTTAAAATAGTTTTCAGAATTCATTACAGACCCTCAAAATAGTTCTCTATAAATAAATCTTCCAAGTTCCAGAATTTCTTAAAATCATTGTATTCCTTTTCTGCATTCTTGTTTTCCTTGCCTGTCTTTATGGCTCTGATGAGAATGTTTTTAGGAGTGTGCTCCATGGCTATAAATTCCATCAATTGAACCCTGTACCCCTTTGTTTCAAGGAACAGACCTCTCAATGAATCTGTAACCAGAGATGATACTCTCTCTTTAATCAGACCGTGCTTGAGCATAGGCTCCAATTCGGTGTTTTTAATTTTATCATAAAACTCATGCTGGCAACAAGGGACAGATAATATTATATCGGCATTCCATCTGATTGCTTTAACCAAACTTGCATCTGTTGCTGTGTCGCAGGCATGAAGTGTAACTATCATATCTATGTTTTTTTCATAATCAAAGTTCTGAATATCTCCGCAAATAAACTTCAAATTATCATACCCAAGCTTTTTTGAAACCTCATTGCAATAATTTATTACTTCTTCCTTTAAATCCAGTCCTATTATTTTCACCCTTACATTTCTCAGATGATAAAAATAATAATATAGAGCAAAGGTAAGATACGCCTTACCACACCCGAAATCTACTATCATAAAATCATCCTTAAGCTCTCTACCCTTCAAGGAATCATCAACTATTTCAAGAAATTTATTTATCTGCTTGAACTTATCATATTTCTTTGAATACACCATTCCTTGCTTGTTCATAACCCCAAGGAGTTCTAAAAAGTCACAGGGTTCATTTTCACCGATTATGTATTGTTTCTTCTTGTTATGTTCTTCCGTGGATTGCTTTTTGGATGGTTGTCTTTCAGTAACCTTGATACTGCCCTTTTTGCTGACAATTATCTGATAGTCTGCGTCAGATGTAAATAAATTTATATTTTTATAGCCGTCAGTTATTAAATTGACTATTTCTTCTTTCGCTTCATCATATGAATAGTTTTCGTGGAAGGCCTGCTTATCCGTAAATTTTTCAAATTGAATTATACTTTTATTTTTAACATTAACCGGTCTCATCGTAATTTTTTTGTATGGATTATCCATCTTGTTTTTAGGCGTAGTAAAAACACCGTATATAAATTTGTTTTCTTCAATACTTTTATTAACTATTTCGTGAATATTCATTAAAACCTCTTTTATAACGATGGGTGAACAACTTATTATTATATTGTTCACCTATCTTTTATCTATTGTTAGCCTTTGAAGCTGCTCTTTAATTGTACTATGCGGTTGAATACCAATTTATCTTCTGTGGTATCCTGATCGATTATAAAAAATCCGTGTCTTAAGAACTGGAATCTGTCACCTGCTTTGTTTTCCTTCAAAGTCGGCTCAACCTTGCAGTTTTTCAAAACTACTTTGGAATTTGGATTTAATTTCTCCAGGAAGTTTGATTTATCAAAATCCTCATCATCCATCATGTAGTCATACAACCTTACTTCCGCATCTGCGTAATGCTTTGCGGACACCCAGTGTATCGTACCCTTAACCTTTCTGCCGGTAAAGCCTGAACCGCTTTTCGTTTCAGGATCATATGTGCAATGTACTTCGACAACATTTCCGTTTTCGTCCTTAACAAAGCTTTCACATTTGACGAAATATGCATTTCGAAGTCGAACTTCATTGCCCGGGAAAAGTCTGTAGTATTTTTTTGGCGGCTCTTCCATGAAATCATCCCGCTCAATATAAAGCTCTCTGCAGAACGGAACCATACGGCTGCCCATTTCGGGATTGTCAGGATTGTTTTCTGACTCCATGTATTCAATTGTATCCTCAGGATAATTTGTAATAACTAATTTTATAGGATCTAACACTGCCATAGTTCTCGGAGCCTTGAGACTTAAATCATCCCTTATGGCAAACTCAAGCATTGCAATATCTACGACACTTTGAGCCTTTGACACTCCTATTGCTTCACAGAAGCTTTGAATTGATTCGGGAGTGTATCCTCTTCTCCTCAGAGCTGCCACTGTAGGCATACGCGGGTCATCCCAGCCGTCAACATATCCTTCCTCGACCATCTTTTTCAGATATCTTTTTCCCATCATTGTCTTGGATAAAAACAGCTTGGCAAATTCTATCTGCTTTGTGGGAGCTGCCTTAAAATCATCCAGATTGCTTAAAACCCAGTCATAAAATGGTCTGTGGTCCTCAAATTCCAGTGTGCAAATTGAATGAGTTATTCCTTCGATTGCATCTTCTATGGGATGTGCGTAATCATACATGGGATAAATACACCATTTATCACCTGTGTTATGATGAGCCTCGTGCAGAATTCTGTAAATTACAGGGTCTCTCATGTTAATATTTCCGCTTGTCATATCTATTTTGGCTCTCAACACTTTTGCACCGTTTGCAAATTCACCGTTTTTCATTTTTGCAAACAGCTCCAAATTTTCCTCAACACTTCTGTTTCTGTAAGGACTTTCTTTTCCCGGTTCAGTCAGTGTTCCTCTGTATTCCTTTATTTCCTCAGCCGATAAATCATCGACAAAGGCAAGCCCTTTTTCAATTAATTCCACGGCATACTGATACATTTTATCAAAGTAATCGGAAGCATAAAATATTCTTTCCTCCCAATCGGGGCACAGCCACTTAACATCCTTTATAATAGACTCTACAAATGATACATCTTCTTTTGTAGGGTTGGTATCATCAAAACGCAAATTGAAAATCCCGTTGTTTTTCCTGGCAAGACTGTAATTCAGGCAAATTGATTTTGCATGACCTACGTGAAGATATCCATTTGGCTCCGGAGGAAATCTTGTTTGTACCCTGTTTCCGTATGTACCATTTTCAAGGTCTTCATTAATTATTTTCTGTATAAAATTAACCGATTCCCTGTTTTCGATTTCGCTCATATTTTCCTCCTAATTTTTGTATTATTTCATTTCATTATATATAATGGAATTACTATTTTCAAGCTAAATATTCCAATATCCGTATTATCCCCCAAAGCAACGGAATGTATCAAAAAAATGCCATCCAAAATGGATGACATTTTAAGAATTCATTTATTTGCTATAATCGTAGAACCCTTTGCCTGTTTTTCTTCCAAGCAGGTTAGCTCTTACCATTTTGCGAAGTAATGGATGCGGTCTGTATTTAGAATCTCCGAATTCACTGTACAGAACCTCCATAATAGCAAGGCAAACATCAAGACCTACTAAATCTCCCAATTCCAATGGTCCCATCGGATGATTTGCACCTAATTTCATAGCTGCATCTATTTCTTCTTTTGAAGCAACTCCGTCAGCCAATATGCCAACACCTTCGTTTATCAACGGAATCAATATTCTGTTAACAACAAATCCCGGAGCTTCTTCAACGCTTACAGGAGTCTTGCCTATCTTCTGAGATAATGAAACTATTTCATCATGAACTTCCTGAGAAGTCATCTTACCCTTGATGATTTCAATCAATTTCATTACAGGTACGGGATTAAAGAAATGCATACCTATTACATTTTCAGGTTTTTTTGTTTTAGCAGCAATTTCAGTAATTGACAATGAAGAAGTATTAGTAGTTAAAATTGCAGTCTCTTTTGCCACAGCTTCAATTTCACCGAATATAGCATGCTTTGTTTCCATGTCCTCAGCTATTGCTTCAATAAATAAATCTGCTTCTGAGCATTCTTCATATGTAGTAACCTTTGTTATGTTTGCAAGAGTCTGATCCATAACTGACTGTTCAAGTTTTCCCTTAGCAACTAATTTTCAAGACCCTTACCGATTGTATCATGCAAAGTATCATAAGTTTTTCCCGGTCTTCCTTTAACTATAACGGGATATCCCGCCTGTGCAAAAGTCTGAATGATTCCCTTTGCCATTGTACCTGTTCCAACAACACAAATTTTCTTAATCTCCATTTAATCCTCCTATATTGTTAGGACTGTTGTCCTTATTTGACTTTTATTAATTATAACATTGCAATCTGATTTAGGCAATACAGTATATTGATAATTATTTAACAATTAAAATAATTGCTGAATATTTGCAAATAATATTTATATGTCGTTATTATAAAGGATGTTTTATGATGAAAAAGTTCTTCCTATTTATTGCTAAGCTTGTTACTAAGATGAAAGAAGATAATATATTCCAGTTGAGTGCCCAATTTTCTTATTATCTGATATTGGCTATTTTCCCGTTTCTGATTTTATCAATTTCAATACTGTGCAATTACAGCTATTTTATATATGAAATATTGCATTCAATAGAATCAATCATACCATCTGATGTTTATAAAATAGTATACAGCATAGTAACCAAGTCATTAAACAGCTGTGCCAAGCCGTACATACCCTCAAGCTTACTTATTTTGTTATGGTCCGCAACTGCAGGAAGTGCAACAATCATCGCCGGAATAAACAGAGCCTACGGCTTCAATGTAACCCGCGGCTATTTTTTCATGAGATTGGAAGGAATCATATTTTCATTTGCTATAATGGTAACTCTGCAAATTATTTTTGCACTTATTGTTTTGGGAAATGAAATTATTACATTAATGCAAAATACATCCTTGTTGTCGGATGTACTCTATTCAATAATTCATATTTTCAGATACGTGCTGCCATTTTTATTAATGTTTCTCATTTTTTCTGCCGCATACAAGTACCTGACATACGAAAAAGTTAAGTTTTCATTTGTTTTTCCGGGCGCAGCATTTGCAACTATAGGTATAATTACCGGCTCCACCGTATATTCCTACTATATAGGAAACAGAACAACTTACTACAACACCATCTACGGCAACATATCCGGCGTCATAATCTTTTTATTATGGATTTTTATAATGTCCATAATCTTCCTGACCGGCGCGGAAATCAACTATTTCTCAGGAAAAAGCAGACAAAACAAAGCAGACAGAGGGGACAATTCTGTCTGACAATTTTTAAAATTACTGAGTTTATAGT
>JAFACY010000007.1 GCA_023425285.1 Bacillota bacterium | reverse complement strand
CGTCCATTTTTTCATAATTTATTGAATCAGAATGGATTCTTGCGGGAGTACCGGTTTTAAATTTTCTCATTTCAATTCCCATATTCATCAGGGATTCAGAAAGCTTTGTTGAAGGCTCCAATCCGTTGGGTCCCGAGGAATAATTGAGCTCTCCTATATAAATTCTGCCCTGCAGATATGTTCCGGTGGTTACTATTACTGCTTTGGCTTTATAGTACGCTCCAAGCCTTGTAACTACGTTGAAGCTTCCGTCTTCATTTAATTTTAAATCTGTCACCTCAGATTGAATGACCTGAAGTCCTTTTTGGTTTTCAAGCACTCTTTTCATTTCGGCATGGTACTTGTTCTTATCTGCCTGTGCTCTCAATGAATGTACTGCCGGTCCCTTGGAACGATTTAACATCTTACATTGTATCATAGTTTTATCTATATTTAAAGCCATTTCTCCGCCAAGAGCATCAATTTCCCTTACAAGATGTCCCTTTGCCGTACCCCCTATATTAGGATTGCAGGGC
Source organism: Bacillota bacterium (assembly GCA_023425285.1). Taxonomy (GTDB): domain Bacteria; phylum Bacillota; class Clostridia; order Tissierellales; family Sedimentibacteraceae; genus Sedimentibacter. The sequence goes on along the minus strand of JAFACY010000007.1, from coordinate 7,245 downwards.
ATCATGGCTATTGAATCCAGACTCATTGTAATTACAATTGTTTTCATATCGAGACGTGCGGCAGCAAGGGATGCTTCACATCCTGCATGACCTGCTCCGATAACAGCCACATCCACGCTGTCAGCAAGAAATTCTCTCACTTTATCATTCATCTTTTTACCCTTTCCTTGTTACTTCCCTATGCAAAACTCGTTAAATATTTTATCTATCAAATCATCGCTCACTGTTTTTCCGATTATCAATCCTAAGTTTTCCATTGCTTGCTTCAAATCTATTTCAATAAAGTCGATGGTCATTTGATTTTCAATTGAATTTAACACTTCCTGTAAGCTGCTTTTTGCCTTTATCAGTAAATTTTTATGTCTCACATTGTTTATAATGAGTTCGTCGCTTATATTTATTGAGCCCTCAAAAAACATTTTATTCACTCTGTTTATTATTTCTTCAAGACCTTGATTTTTCAATACCGATATGCCGATTAACTCCTTTTCTATATTTTCATATTTATCTAAATTCAATTTTCTCGACAAATCAGTTTTATTGCTTATATAAATAGACTTTTTATTTTTAATGTAATCTATTATATATTCATCATCCTGTTCAAGAGCCAATGATGAATCAAAGACCATTATTACAAGGTCTGCTTCATTCACCTTGCTGAGTGCCTTTTCAACACCTATTTTTTCTACCGTATCCTCTGTATCCCTGATGCCTGCAGTATCGATTATCCTAAGGGGAACTCCCTTGATATTTACATATTCCTCGATTGTATCTCTTGTAGTACCCGGTATTTCTGTTACAATTGCACGGTTTTCGTTCAGAAGAAAATTCATGAGAGAGGACTTTCCCACATTTGGTTTTCCAAGTATAACTGTCTTTATACCTTCCTTGAATATTTTTCCCGTGTCTGCTGTCTTTATTAATCTGTCAAGCTCGTTAACCAGTCTTTCACTTAATTCTTTTACCTTATTTATTGTTACTTCATCCTCATCATATTCGGGAAAATCTATATTAACCTCTATGTTTGCCAGTAAATTCAATATTTCTTCTATTACTTCATTTATTTCTCTCGACAATCTTCCTTCAAGGTGATTAACGGAAATTTCATGACTTGAATCCGTCTTGGAATTGATAATATCAATAACAGCCTCTGCCTGTGCCAGATCTATTCTTCCGTTCAGGAACGCTCTTTTTGTAAATTCTCCTCTTTCAGCCGCTCTGCAGTCATTGAGCAATACTGTTTCTAAGATTTTTTTAGCTGAAATTAAACCTCCGTGACAATTGATTTCAACAATGTCCTCCTTGGTATAGGTATTCGGAGACTTCATATATGATATCAACACTTCATCTATAACTTTGCCTTCATTATCCACAATATGACCATAATGCAAATATCTTGGTTTTAAATCCACATTCTTTTTATCGTTCTTCACGAAGATTTTTTTAGCTATATTAAGTGCACTATTTCCGCTTATTCTTATTATATTGATACCTGCATTACCTGGAAATGTAGCTATTGCAGCTATTGTATCAGTATTCATCCAATCACCGTATCTTTCTGAATATTAATTATTATTATTATATATTTTAACCTAAAATAAAGTAAATGTACATAGTCAAAAAAGAAACCCTTAATCGGGTTTCATCATTATTTTAAGCTACCTACTTTAAGTCAATTACTACTTTCCTGTAAGGTTCATCACCTTCAGAGTAAGTTATAATATCTTTTTCATCCTGCAAAGAAGAGTGAATTATTCTTCTTTCATATGGATTCATTGGCTCAAGTCTTACCTTGTGTTTGTAATATCTGCATTTATCAGCCATTTTAAATGCAAGTTTTTTCAGCGTTTCTTCTCTTTTAGATCTGTAATCTTCCACATTGAAAATTACTCTTATATAATTCTGTCTTCCTTTATTAACTATTAAATTTAAAAGAAATTGAATTTCATCTAAATTTTTTCCACGCTTTCCAATGATAATTCCTTTATCATCCTCGCTGATTTTAGTAATATCCGCCCTTAATACATTGTCAGACAGACTTACCTCATAAACAGCCTCTATGTCCATTTTCTTAAGCAATATGTCTATAAATTTCTGTGTTCTTTCTTCCGGACCATTTGTAACCGTTACCTTTACCTTGGCATTTTTGCTTCCAATTAAACCAAATAAACCTTTAGACGGTTCATTTATTACATCAACTACCACATCATCTCTTTCGGCTTCTAACTCATTTAATGCTGCTATAACAGCTTCTTCTACGGTAGCTCTTTCAATAGTTACATTTTTCATCTATTTTAATTCCTCCTTAGGATTTTTGGACGAATTCATAACGATATACTGCTGTGCTAACTGGAAAAGATTTGAAACAACCCAGTACAATGCCAAACCTGCAGGAAACTGCAAACCAAATATGAATATCATGACAGGCATCATCATAGCCATAGATTTTTGTGTTGCTTCCTGCTGCTCATTCATAGCAGGCTGTGATGTCATTTTCGTAGTTAAATAAGTTGTAAGTGCTGATACTGCAGCCAGTATAGGCAGTGCAGCTCCTATAAACGGTACAGGCATACCCATTGAAATACCATTTACAATTCCGCTTTCAAACACATAATTTTCTGCAAAGCTTAAATCCCTGATCCATAAAAATGTTTTATTAATTACGTCATAGGCCTGCTGATTATCAAATACATATATTTCCGGAGATCTTATGACATAAAAGAATGAAATAAGAATCGGAAACTGTATAAGCATGGGCAAACAACCTGAAAACGGACTGTAATTTGCTTCTTTATATAATTCCATCTGCTTTCTTTGTAAAGTTTGCGGATCTTTCCCGTATTTCTCCTGCAGCTCTTTAATTTTAGGATTCAATTCCTGCATTTTTTTCATTGATTTGGACTGCTTGAGAGTGAATGGCACCATTATTAATTTAAAAATAATTGTCGATAATATAATTGCAATTGCATAAGCAGACAAATAACTGCTGTCTAATCCGGAAACCATATTATATAACAATTCAACAAGCATCCCCATTGGTTTTGCTATAAAATCTAAATTCATTACTTCCTCCTATTTTAAAGGATCATATCCTCCGGGATTAAAGGGATGACATTTAAGTATTCTCTTTACACCCAAAAATGAGCCTTTAAAAAAACCGTATTTTTGTAAGCTTTCAATAAAATATTGTGAACATGTGGGATAAAATCTACAATGTCTTACTGTAGAATTTGAAGAAAACTTTTGATATATACGAATAATAAAAATCAAAATTTTACTTATTTTTATCACCCTTTAATAAGTTTTTTCTTTTAATCAATTTATTAAATGATTTTTCCAAATCTTTGTAATCTGATTCTGCGGCATTTACTCTTGCCATTAAAACGATATCATAACCCTCTTTAAGATTATACTCATTTAATCTTACTATTTCCTTTAATCTGCGTCTTATAACATTTCTATGGACTGCTTTTTTAATTTTTTTTGCTGCAGTAAAACCAAATCTATTAAATCCAAAATTATTTTTCTTCAAAAATAACACAAGATTATAATCTGCTATAGAATTATTACAATTGTAGACTGCTTTATATTCAATGTTTTTTTTTATTATTATCATATCGTTTCCTATACTTTTATTCCGAATTTTATATATAATTGGAATAAAAGGCCACTAATGCGGCCTTATGCTGACAATTTTTTTCTACCTTTTGCCCTTCTTCTCTTTAAAACATTTCTTCCGGATGCTGTGCTCATTCTTTTTAGAAATCCATGTTCTCTGCTTCTCTGTTTTCTTTTTGGTTGATAAGTTCTTTTCATTCAGAAACACCTCCTTGTATAACAGATATCTATATCAATATCTTAAATTTTCACGTTTATAAATTATAATATTTTTAAATATTGATGTCAACATATAAAAATATTTTAGCTATTGTAATATACTATATTTTCATAAATATTGCAAATATTTTTTGAAATAAAAATAAAATAAAAATATATAAATTTAAAATTGATATTGTGGACAAAAAATGATATTATGATATGTATCTGTGGATAACTTTTTTTACTGAACAAATTTATGGACAACTATTTTTCACTTATACAAAAACCCCATTCAACCAATATTGACAGTTGTTTATATCTTTTATCAACAATTGTTTATATCATATATTTTTAACTATTTTAACAGATATTATAAACAAAATGTTAATTTTTTTACCAACAACCGGAGGATAATATGAATTTTGAAGATTTATGGAACGAAGTCCTTGAAATTGTAAAAGAGGACACCAATCAAGTAAGCTTTAACACTTGGTTCAAGCCCCTTAAAATTGTCGCGTATAAAAACAATACTATTTATTTGGAAACCGCAGATGATTTTTTGAAGAACACTTTAAAGAAGAGACACTATAACTTTCTTAAAAATGCCTTTACATACGTTTTAAAAAAGGATACAGAATTAATATTTACCATACCCGGTGAAAATATAAATAAGGAAGACAAAAGAAATATCTCTGCAAATAATAACGATGAAACTGATGTTATCAATAATGGAAGAAAATTAAATCCCAAGTACAGATTTGATAACTTTATTATAGGAAATTCAAATCGTTTTGCTCACGCTGCGTCTCTGGCGGTCGCGGAAGCACCTGCCACTGCATACAATCCTTTATTTTTATATGGAGGAGTTGGACTTGGCAAAACTCACTTAATGCATGCAATAGGTCACTATATACTTGACAGCAACCCGGATGCCTATGTTTTATATGTAACTTCTGAAAAATTTATGAATGATCTCATTAACTCAATCAAGGACGGAACTAATGAAGAATTCCGAAACACCTACAGAAAGGCTGATGTCCTTTTAGTGGATGATATCCAGTTTATTGCAGGAAAGGAAAGTACCCAGGAGGAATTTTTCCATACTTTTAACGCGCTTCACGAAGCTAATAGACAGATTATAGTATCAAGCGATAATCCTCCGAGTGAAATACCAACGCTTGAGGATCGTCTCCGATCGCGTTTTGAATGGGGTCTGATTGCGGATATTCAGCCGCCTGATTATGAAACAAGAATAGCAATTTTAAGAAAAAAAGCCGAAGCTGAAAATTATAACGTTCCTGACGATGTAATATCATATATAGCTCAAAATATTCAATCAAACATAAGAAAGCTTGAGGGAGCTCTCATCAGGATTTATGCTTACGCTTCACTGACTAATAAAAAGGAAGTTAATTTAGAGCTGGCTCAGGAAGCTTTGAAGCATTTAATTTCTAACAATAAAAAAATAACCATCAATGATATTAAGGAGGTTATTGCTAATTATTATAATATATCAATAGAAGATCTGGTTTCAAAAAAGAAAACCAAAAATATTGCATACCCAAGACAGATTGCAATGTATATAGCCAGAAAGCTGACTGATTTGTCACTGCCCAAATTAGGTGAGGAATTTGGAGGAAGAGATCATTCAACAGTTCTTCACGCTTATAATAAGGTGGAAGAGGATATGGAAAACAGCCAGGAAGTAAAAAAGGGCGTGGATGATTTAATTTCAATGCTGAACAATTAATGTGTATAAATTGTTTATAATTGTTGATAACCAATATTTTTTATTTTTAATGCATAGACACAATATGGACAAAAAATTATTCTGTCAACAGTCAATAATTTTTTATTCGTTGTTAATCCAAATGAAAAAGCTGTTTTCAACAAATTAACATGCTCTACTATTATTACTGTTTAATTATTTAATATATTTCTATATAACATCACAATTACGAGTTGTGCACATTTTACAAATCCCATTTATAAAAACAAATATAAAGTAAACTATTATCTGCACAATAAAAAAGGAGTATCTAATGAAAATAAAAGTAAACCAAAATGATCTTAATAAAAGTATCAATATTGTACAAAAAGCAGTTTCTTCAAGAACTCCGTTGCCTATTTTATCGGGGATACTCATAGAGGCAAGGGATAATATGCTCATACTTACAGCAACGGATTTAGAATTAGGTATCAAGACGTATTCGGAATGTGAGGTCGAGGAAGAGGGTTCAATTGTTGTTCATGCAAGACTGATAGGTGATTTTATCAGAAAGCTTCCCTCTAATTCATATGTACACATCGAAACTACTGAAAATAACAATATGGAAATTAAATGCATGAATTCTGAAATAAATATTTTAGGAAATTCTGCCGAAGAGTATCCTAACGATACCTTTAATAACGAAGGAAATTCATTTAAAATAAATAGCAATAAGCTGAGAGGATTAATAAAATACACTTATTTTGCAACAGCTCAGGATAATATAAAACCTATATTTACTGGATGTCTCATTGAAATAAGAAATAATATCTGTACATTTGTGGCACTCGACGGGTACAGAATGGCAGTAAAAAAGGATAGAATAGATTATGACGGTGAGGTTTCCGTCATTGTTCCGGCAAAGACTTTAGTAGAAATTTTAAGAATTATAGAAGAGGATGCTGATAATTTAGAAATAACAGTATCAGAAAGTCACGTTTCCTTTAAGCTGGACAATACAGTTATTATATCTAATCTTTTAGAGGGTAAGTTTATTGATTATGAAGGAATAATAAAGGATAATTACATTACAGTGGCAAGTGTGGAAACCTCCGACATAAGAGACAGTATTGAAAGAGCTTCACTTTTAGCTAAGGATGATAAGAATAATCTTGTAATACTTGATATAAAAGAAAGTAATATGCAGATTAATTCTGCTTCCGAGTTCGGAAATGTAGAAGAAAATGTACACATAGAAAAAAGCGGTGAGGATATTAAAATAGGATTTAACTCCAAATATCTGATGGACTTTTTAAAGGTAATAGAAAGTGAAAAGGTGAGCTTGAATTTAATCGGTAAAAATAATCCTTGCTTCATGAAGGAAATAAATGATGAAAATGAAGGACGTGAAGACGACTTTATTTATATGGTTCTGCCGGTAAGGATCAGTTAGGTGTATATATGGAAAAAATAATAATAAACACAGAATTTATAAAGCTTGACCAATTATTGAAATATGCCAATACAGTTGAAGGCGGAGGCATGGCAAAAAATGTAATACTTGATGGTATGGTGAGAGTTAACGATGAGGTTGTTTTACAAAGAGGAAAAAAACTCAGAAACGGAGACATTGTTAAATTTAACAATGAAGAATATATCATTTCAACAGAGGAAAAATGATAGTCAAAAATATAAAAATAAAAAATTACAGAAATTTT
>JAFACY010000270.1 GCA_023425285.1 Bacillota bacterium | reverse complement strand
CAGGAGGTAAAAGAAGAGTACAAGCAGGTGGAAGGAGATCCGCAGGTAAAAGGTAAGATTAAAGAAAAACAAAGAGCAATTTCAATGAGAAGAATGATGCAACAGGTTCCGCAGGCAGATGTCATTGTACGAAACCCTACTCATTATGCGATTGCAATAAGATATAACATTGAAAAAGACAATGCGCCTGTAGTATTAGCAAAAGGTAAGGACAGCATAGCATTGAAAATCATAGATAAGGCACAGGAACACAAAATCAATATCATAGAAAATGTGCCGCTGGCAAGGGCACTGTATGCCAACTCAGAAATAGACAGGGAAATACCATTAGAATTCTATGAACCGGTAGCTGAAATATTGGCCTGGGTTTATAGGCATAAGAAAAAGGAATAACACATTATGAAGAGAATATTTAATAGCTCTATAACAATATTCATAGTAGCAGTAATTCTTATGATAATAATACCATTACCTCCGTTTTTACTGGATTTAATGTTTATTCTCAATATATCATTGTCGCTTATTATATTACTTACATCAATGTATATAAAAGAGACCTTGGAGTTTTCGGTATTTCCGTCACTCCTTTTAATTACAACATTGTTCAGATTATCCTTAAATGTTTCTTCAACAAGGTTAATTTTGACAGAGGGAGGACATGCAGGTGCCGTAATAGCAACCTTCGGCAGCTTTGTACTCCAGGGAAATGCCGTAGTCGGTTTTATAATATTCCTGATCATAGTATTGGTGCAATTCATCGTTATAACAAAGGGTGCTGAAAGAATTGCGGAAGTAACTGCAAGATTTACTCTTGACGCCATGCCGGGTAAGCAAATGGCAATAGATGCCGATTTAAGCTCCGGGATTATAACAGAAAATGAAGCAAGAATCAGACGAAGCAATATTCAGAGAGAATCAGATTTTTACGGAGCAATGGACGGGGCAACAAAGTTTGTAAAAGGCGATGCCATAATGTCCATCGTAGTAACCGCCATAAATTTCGTAGGCGGCGTTATTATAGGCATGGTGCAGGGAGGCTCCACATTTGCCGAGGTGTTGCAGACATATTCCATAGCCACAGTCGGAGACGGTCTGGTTTCACAGATACCGGCGTTATTGATTTCAACGGCGACAAGTATGATTGTTACGAGAGCGGCCTCAGAATCAACATTGGATGCCGACTTAACAAATCAGATAAAGTCGCAGCCGATGGCATTGATAATATCAGGAATTGTAATTTTGTCAATGGTGATTATACCCGGTTTTCCCAGACCTCAGGTATTGGTTCTTTCATCGGTATTGATAGCTTTAGGAGTCGGATTATTAAGAACAAGGGTTGATGTTATCGCTGAAAATGAACAATATGAAAGGATACAAGATGGAGAACCGGCAACAGAAGAGGAATACTACAGAAATATTGACAACATATATGAGTTGATTCAGCTTGATCCCATTGAGATGGAAGTTGGATACAGCCTGATACCGTTAGTTGATGAAGCAAGCGGAGGAAACTTCATCGACAGGGTGGTATTGTTCAGACGGCAGTTTGCGCAGGAAATGGGAATGGTTGTTCCGTCGGTCAGATTAAGAGATAACGGATACCTTAATCCAAATGAGTATGTAATAAAGCTTAAGGGCGAAGAAATTGCCAAGGGTGAGATATTGGTTGAATACTATCTGGCACTTGATCCCGGAAATTTAACCGGACAGGTTGATGGTATTGAAACCATAGAGCCTGCATACGGCATACCGAGTATATGGATAACAAAGGATAAAAAGGAAATTGCAGAAATTTATGGATACACGGTTATAGATCCCTTGTCAGTACTGGTTACGCATTTGTCGGAGATTATCAGGGTACATGCTCATGAGCTTTTATCAAGACAGGATTTAAATCAGCTTATAAGCAATGTTAAAAAGGTTAATGAGTCATTGGTCGAGGAGGTTGTTCCGGGAGTCGTGTCACATGGTAATCTTCAGAAAATACTCGGAAACCTGTTAAAAGAAGGTATACCTATAAAGGATATGGAAACTATTCTGGAAACAATAAGTGACTACGGAGCATCCGTAAAGGATACCGAAATGCTGACCGAATATGTAAGACAGGCACTGAAGAGAACAATTACACACAAGTGGTCTGCAAGCGGACAAATTAAGGTTATTACCCTAAGTACAGATATTGAGAAATTAATATTGAATGCAATCAGCAAAAACGAAAAGGGTTCATATTTGTCCATAGAGCCGGAATTGCTACAGAATATTGTAGGTCAGTTAATTGAACATATTACCAAGTTAAAAACTGAAATGAGCATACCGATTGTGCTTACCTCACCATTCGTGAGAAGTTACTTCAGAAAGCTTTTAGATCAGTTTTATCCTAAGGCGGTTGTATTATCCTTTAATGAAATTGACAACTCAGTACAGATACAGGCACTAGGCAATATAGCAATTTAAAGAAAGAAGTGATGCATATGATTTTAGTTGATAATTACAATGTAGAAGTCGATGAAGCTGAATTATGGGAGCGATACTACGCTACCAGAGACATTCATATCAGAAATCAAATAATTGAAAAGTACAGTTATTTAGTAAAAATAATAGCCTTGAAGCTAAGAGGAATTTATCAGCAATATGGCGATGTTGAAGATATTGTTAATGAAGGAATAATAGCTTTAATGGATGTTGTCGAAAAATATGACATCACGAAAAACACTAAATTTGAAACATATGCTTCGATTCGAATAAAAGGCTCAATAATTGACTATGTGAGAAAGCAGGACTGGATACCAAGAAAGGTAAAAAGTGATTACAAGACTGTTAAGGAGGCGGAGGATAAGCTTACCAACAGTCTGGGCAGAGAGCCAAAGGACGGCGAAGTAGCAGAATATCTTAAAATGGATATGAAGGAATATAACCAGATAGTTAACAATGCTTTTGGTACAGGCATATTATCCTTTGAAGAGCTTATAGGTGAAGCCAATCTGACGGAAACCGAAATGAGTATAGGATATGAGCTCCCGGAAGAAGAGATTGAGCAGAAGGAATTGTACAAGGTTCTGGTGGACAGTGTCAACAAGCTTGGAGAAAAAGAAAAATTAGTTATATCACTATATTACAAGGAAGATTTAAAGCTCAAGGAAATAGCCGATATATTAAATATAAGCAATTCGAGAGTTTCTCAGATACATACTTCAGCACTACAAAAGTTAGAGAAAAGTATAATGAATTATCAAAACGATATTGTAGAAAAGGATAAGAGGTGATTAAATGTCAAGAGGATTCTATACATTGGCATCAGGCATGCTGACTCAGCAAAGGAAAATAGATATATCAAGTAATAACATTGCAAACATGAACACTCCGGGATACAAAAAAGAACAGACTGTAACCACAACCTTCGGAGAGCTGTTCATAAACAAATATAAGCAAAACGGAGTCTATAATGAAGCAACTCCCATAAATAATGTTTCGCTGATACGCACAGTACTGGAGAACAATACATTTCATTCTCAGGGAACCCTGGAGGAAACAGGACGTGCATTGGATTTTGCAATTATGGGTCCCGGATTCTTTTCGGTAGATGTTGACAATCAGATAATGTATACAAGAAACGGAAGCTTCAATATTGATGATGAAGGCTATCTGATATTGGAAGGCAGCGGAAGAGTGCAGGGTGAATTCGGAGAAATATATCTGGGAACCGACAAGTTCGGATTTTCGCAGGACGGAACCATCACAGTTGACGATGAAGCCGTTGACAGGATTGCGGTGTATGATTTTGCCGATTACAATACCTTAAATAAATATGGACCGGGAATGTATATTTCTGACACAGAACCTGATTTAATGGATTATCCTCAGGTTGTAAACCAAACGATTGAAAGATCAAATGTAAATATGACCGAAGAATTCACGGAAATACTGGCATCTCAAAGGTCGCTGCAGACAGCGTCACAGGCATTTAAAATCTACGATATGATTAACGAAAAAGCCGTAACTGAAATAGGAAAAGTGGAATAATCACAAATCTCAAAAAGGAGAAGGATACATGATAAAAGCATATTATACCGCAACAAGCGGAGCAATAAGCAGTCAGAACTATCTGGATGTTTTATCAAACAATATGGCCAACGTACAGACAGAAGGATTCAAAAAATCAAAGGGTGAATTTTCTGATTTGATGTATACAAATATCAGAGGACCTGAGGGAGCAAATACAGAATTAAAATCTGGCAGCGGCTCAAGACTGAACAAAGCAGATGTTGTATTTACTCAGGGAACCCCGTACTATACTGGCAAGACAACTGATTTTGCAATTACAGGTGAAGGCTTCTTTGCGGTTCAATTTGAAGACGAAAATTTGTTCACAAGAGGCGGAAGCTTTCAGATTACAAACATAGATGATGATAATTATCTGACATATCAGGGCGGTTATGTGCTGAACAGTGAAGAAGAACCTATAATTATAGAAAATCCGGACGATGTAATAAATGTCGGAGTATTTATTTTTAACAATAATAATGATTTGGAACAGGCGGGCAATAATCTTTTCAGAATTGCAAATGAAGATGCTGAATATGAAATGGATGAAAACGCTAAGCTTATGAAGGGCTATGTTGAAGGCTCAAACGTTGATCTTTCGGAAGAAATGGTTAAGCTTATACAGATCCAGAAATCCTTTCAGCTTAACTCCAGTATAATAAGAACAGCAGACGAAATAGAACAGACAATAAATTCTTTGAGAGGTTAAAAAATTAGGGGGATAATTACATGTCTTTAACAAACGAAAATAAAGTTGTAGAAATAAGTGATAGCATAATACCCCAGGAAGAAGAACAACAACCATTGTACATAATTAATCATCTTGTTTCTGCCAATAAATTAAAGGCTTATATAAGAATTGAATTAGTTAATAAAGAAGCAGAAGTGAATCCCGAAGAAATTTTTAATTATCTGTCCGAGCAGGATATCGTATATGGAATAAGAGAGGAAGAAATAAGAAGTTTCTGTAAGGAGAAAGTTTATTCAAAGGAACTTATTGCAGCTGTAGGTAAGGACCCCGTAGACGGCAAGGATGCGGAATTGGTTTATGATTTTGATATTTCAACCGGGAGCAAGTTTACAGAAGACGATGACGGAACGATTGATTTCAGGAACCTTAACAATGTTATCAATGTTACAAAGGACACAGTGCTATGCCATATAATCCCCGTACAGGAGGGAGAAGATGGTATCGATGTGTACGGCAATCCGGTAATATACAAAAAAGGCAAGACTGTTTCATTTAATCATGGCGCAAATACTCACATATCCGAAGATGCGATGCAGCTTTTGGCAAGCACTGACGGCTGCGTTGAGTTTAAAGGCGGCAAGGTTTATGTTGACAGCATTTACAGGGTAAACAACGTTGACAATAACACAGGTAATATAGACTTCATAGGAAGCGTAGTGGTAAACGGAGATGTAAAGGAAGGATTTTCAGTAACTGCTAAGGGTGATATCAAAATAAGAGGCATGGTTGAAGGTGCGTTCATAAAATCTGATGGTGAGGTTGTAATCAGCAAGGGAATGAACGGCATGGGAAAAGGAACCATTGTGGCAAAAGGTAACATTACAAGCAAATATATTGAAAATGCTACAATTTTCAGTGAAAGCAACATTTATGCAGAGGCACTGATAAACAGTGAGGTAATAGCAAAGGATTCCATAATGCTGCGTGGAGCTACGGGTACAATCATAGGCGGAATAACACGGGCAGAAAATATTATTTCTGCTAAAACAATAGGCGGCAAGACCAACCCAGAAACAAATATTGTAATTAATCTTGACAGATATCAGGAAGAATTGAAGGTTTTTGAAGCTAAGAGCCGGTTGAATTTGAAGATGGAAAAAGAAATAAATGAAAAGAAAAACGAATTGAAGGATGTGGATGAAAAGATATTTTTAATAGAAACGTCCTCCCTCGATAACGAAAATAAAATTGCGGTTAAAAGACAATTGCTGATGAGAAAAATAAAATTAAGTAATGATGTTACTGAGCTTCAGCAGCAACTGGAGGATATTGCTCCTAAGGACAATATTGAAGATCATAAGATAATCTGTAAGGGAACAGTGTTTTCAAATACAAGAATATCAATTGGATGGATGAAGTACAGAGTAAGACAGGATATCAGCTTCAGCAAAATTTATAATGACGGAAATGATATATCAATAGTACCTCTGAATCCCGGAGATATCGAAGCGTAAGTGGAATATTCACATGGAACGATAATATCGTTCCATTATCCATATCATAACTACTGTAAAGAAAGGAGCACCAATTTGGAATTAAAAGATATACACATAGATGTATTAAAAGAAATAGGAAATATAGGCGCCGGTAATGCTGCAACATCTCTATCGTCAATGCTTTCCAAAAGAATAGATATGAATGTGCCTGAGGTGAGTTTGTTAGATTATGATGATATAATTAAATCTATAGGAGGTGCAGAAAATATCGTTGTTGGGATTTTAGTAAGCTTTGAGGGTGATATTGACGGGATAATATTATTTTTATTAAAAAAAGAATTTGTACATCTGATATTAAATTCACTTCTTGGAACAGATCTTCACAGCTTTGAAGAAATATCTGAAATGGAAATGTCCGCATTGTCCGAAATAGGAAATATAATGGTATCATCATACGTAAACTCCATTTCCTCACTTACAAATATGAAAATTGAAATAACAGTTCCGTCACTGAACATCGACATGTCAGGTGCACTTTTAGATGCAGTAACGGCAGAGTTTTCCGAAGTGGCAGATAAGGTTATATTTATTAAAGAAAAATATTACTGTCAGGACGAAACAGTATACAGCCATATGCTTCTGTTGCCAAGCATGACATCCCTGGGAATCTTACTGAAGAGGTTTGGAATAGATATATGAGTCAGGCAGTAAACGTAGGTATTTCAGACATGAAGATAGTCAATGTCCCGAAGGGATTAATTTCATACGCTCTTGGTTCTTGTGTAGGTATTTGTATTATTGATAAGGCGGCACAAATCGCAGGGATGGCTCACATAATGCTTCCATACAACACAAACTCGGATAAAAGCAATGTTTTCAAGTATGCCGATACAGGAATAGATGAAATGATAAGACAAATGGAACGCTTAGGCTGTTCACGCTCAAGAATGATTGCTAAAATTGCAGGCGGGGCCAGGATGTTCGATATAAAGGGAAGCTCAACCATAGGCAATATAGGAGAAAGAAATGTAGTAGCTACCAAAGAAACATTACAGAAATTAAAAATCAAGCTTTTCTCGGAGGATGTCGGACAAAATTACGGACGAACAATCACTTTTGACAGCACGACAGGCAATCTGACAATCAAATCCTTTGGGAAAGACCTTAAAATAATATAAAAATAAGCGCCGGGTTGACGCTTATTTTTTATGCCCTAACCTCATTGTTATTCGTGATTCTTATTTCTCGAAACAAATTCAATTGCTTTAATCACTTCTGAAATAACCTCTGCATGATTCTGAGTTGCAAGGGATGAGTATTCGGCGTATACTTCGCCCTTTTTTGTTGTGATATAGTACGGCTTAATATTATTTAATGATTTTGCCATTATGTCATCAAAGCATTGTTCGCAGGTGCAGATATTCGCATATGCGGGATCGTTCTTCAATGTTTGATTAACAAAGTTTTTTACTATTTCTTCCATATAATTTACAACCATTTTAATCCCCCTAAGATTAATTATTTTATTTTTTCTCTGTACATACCTACTACAGAGATAATAATATCATTGTAATATTTGTGCCCGTAAATATCCTGAAAACCAAAGTTTTTATTATATAAGGTATTTGTGTAGCCCAACTCTATATATGACGGACTGAATCCATACAGCATATTGATTGCATGAACTACTTCACCTCTGGTTATGGCTCTGTCAGGATAAAAATTGCTGCCGCTTTCAATCAGGTTTCTTCCGGCAATTTTAATTATTTCTTTTTCAGCCCAATGACCCGATATATCCGTATAGCTTATGTTGTTAGATGCCGGTATGGCATTTAATGGTGTCTTGTATGCACTTATTTTTGTAAGCATCTGACAAAATTCAGCTCTCGTAACATTGTTGTCGGGCTTGAAGGTTTTGTCCTTATAGCCTGAAATATATTTTTTGCTGCTGCCCATGGCAATGTAATCTCTTGCCCAATGGTCCTGTATATCCGTAAACTTAGTTTTTAAATATGCGCTGTTGTCATAAGGCAAATTGTTCAATCTGCAAAATATTGTAACTATCTCAGCTCTAGATATAGGTAAATCAGGACCAAACTTCTCGAGACTTTTACCGTTCATGTAAGCGGGCAGAATGTTATCAAACAGTTTTTCCTCGTCATCCTTGGACGGTTTATATTGTTGCCCTATATTTTCAAACAGATATTCGTTATAATCCTTACCGTGCACCTTGGGGTCAAATTTATGATTTCTCGGAGTGCTTCTTAATGTCTTGACCTGAATAGTTTCCACTGTTCTGTTACCCTTTTTATCAACAACCACAAATGTATATTCTCCGTTGTATCTTAACTTTGTGTCATGGTTATATTCGAAGATTTCTTTGGCGGGTGTATTGGTAACCGGTACATATTTGCCGTCAAAGGTGATTATATGACTCAGACCAAAATCATCCTCAGCCTCTAAATAAAATGTATCATCATTGAGAAGAGTGATGTCGACGAAAGGTCTTCGGTAGTCTATCCCTGTTATGCTGAAATTAAAAATATGCTGTGAGCTGCCGGATGTGACTAATACCTGATAGTTGCCATTATCGTCATAGATATCCTTTGGCGGATTAGTTGTGTAAGTATCGTTATTGGTGAAATTGTAGCCGTGATATTCTACGACAGTGCTGTAGTCATTGTAATTTACAGGTGAAATGTATACAAGTAAATAAAATTCTCCTGATTTTATGATTTTAAAATCATATGAATGACCGTCGATAATAATTGTAAAGTCAAAAGGAACATTATTGTTTAAATTATTTATATAATAATTAACTTCATTCGTTGTGGATGTGCCGCCCGGTGTTGTTACTGACCTGAGCTTGTCTAATTTTATGTTGAACAACGGCTGTTTTTTCTCGTAGTCATACATCAATTTGTAATCAATACTTATGTCTTTTTTGTCTTCCTTGTCTTCATCATCAGATTGCTCAACATTTTTAACGGTGTATGTAAAAGTTTTTTTATTGGTTCCGTAATAAACGGTGAAAGAATATTTCCCGTTCCTGTCGGCTGCAAAGGAAGCACTTTTCCCATCGACAAAATAACCTGAGGGCAGATATATCCTGTACTCATTTTCCCTCTCCTCATCGTAGTCATAATAAGGAGTTATTGTAATTTCCTTATATTTTGTTCCGGATATGTCAGATACGGTGAATTTAGCTTTCATATCTCTTTGTATCGCTCCGTAGCTCATATTGAAAACACTGAATATAATTATTAATGTGATGGTTATTATAGTTATTCTTTTCATAAGCTCTATTCCTTCCTGTATAGTTGCAGCTGTCTGTCAAATAAATATTTTAAAATTACGGACTCATTATTGCTTGGCATTTTTTCAAATATGCAGCCATAATTTACAGCATACCGTTCTTTTGTTATAATATCGTGTTTTTTATCGATTCTGACTACTCTTGCATTTATTATAATTGAGTTTCCCTCATGCGAAAAATGGAATATAATGAGATCTCCGACCAATAATTCATGATTTGCAGATATCAGCATTCCGCCCACACTTAAATTTAACATATCAATTTGGAGGTCCTTAAAATGCTCGGTAACATCCTCATCATCTCTGTATATACTGCTGGGTGGAAATGATAGGTGAGTCTGTACCTTTAAGGTTTTTCTTCTTTCGGTAACAGGCTCCTTTTTTTTAATCAACGCATTGAGCTGATTGATTGAAGAAAGACCAACCTCACACAAATAAGGAGAAATTCCGTTTAAATCGTAAATTTCCACTATGATTTTTCTTCCTGTTTCCAATTCCGGTAAATTTGATCCCTTCATCATAATAGTTCTGTTATTGATGTTTAAAAGAAGACCGTTGCAAAGAAAATTGCCCTTCTCATTAAATATTTTAACAACCTTTTCCAAGTCCTGCATATTCCCTCCGATATCTATTCCGATTCCCATTTGATTATTATATCATCATTATCAGCTACTAAATTTAAATAAGAAGCGTTCCTGCCATTGTGCAGCAGTACAATATTGCCCTGCGGCTGGGAAGGATCAATGTCGGTATAGTTAAGCATATCCGCAAAAATATACGGCATGTTATCTTCACGTCTTGGCAGAGTGATTTGCTTATTGTTTATTGTGACCTTTATTGACGGCTCTTCAACCGGTAATACTTCAACCACTGCTGCCTTTTCCTCGGCCTTTGCTATGTCAATGATTAATCCATCATATAATTCGTAATCAAAATCTACTGAATTACCCTTTACGTAGCTTTTGTATATTGCTTCGTCTATTTCATAAAGCTTGTACAAATCCCCGACA
>JAFACY010000195.1 GCA_023425285.1 Bacillota bacterium | reverse complement strand
ACCCAGTACCGTAAGGAATGTTCTCAATAGGTTTGAGCCTATGCCGTCCAACGCCATCATTGCTGAAAACTTCAATCTTATCAATAAAGATGAAATGTTTCCTCTTTTTTGCATTATCATCACTCCTTATTGATTTATTGGCAGGATAGAATCATTCTCCGGTACCGACTGGCTCGGCATTAAATCCTTCGTACTTCCCGTAACCACAAGCTGACCTTCTTCTAATCCGCTGAGAACTTCAACGAACATATCGTTCATCAAGCCAACCTCTATTTCAACTATCTCAATTTCTTTTGCTTCATTCAGAACTTCAACCTTTTGCTTTCCGTTTTCTTCAAATACCGCTTCTATCGGTACCAGCAATGTATCAAGTGATTCACCGGAATCTACGAAGCAGTTCGTATTCATACCGGGTCTTAAGCCTTCTCTTCCTTCAACCTTTATCTGTACATTGTAAACAGTCTTTCCGTCTCTGTCGGTCCACTGATCCATGTGCATTACAACACCTTCAAAGGTTTCTCCCGGCAATGCATCAACCGTAACTACAACAGGGGCATCCTGACGGATGTATAAAACGTCAAGGTCTGATACTGTTGTATAAATGTACATTTCACCTGTATTGTACATATCCAGTAACTGCAACGACCATTGATCGCTCGTTTCCGAAGCTTGTATGGTATCCCCCACTCTGTACATTATGTAGGAAACCATTCCGTCCGCAGGTGCTGTAACCATCATCTTGGTAGTTAATTCAGATACTCTGTCGATTTTTTTGTAAAGCAAGTCTATTTCTTCTCTTATTTTTCTTATATCATCTATTTTCTTCTGAATTGAATCAGAAACGTCATTACCGGCAATCCTGATTAAAGTCTGACCTTCTTCGACAAATTCATTTTCGCTTACCAGTACATCTGTAGCAATTACCGTAGTATCCAGGCTGCCTGTATAATAAACCTTTTTTTCGTTAAGATATGATGCAACCGCTGCTGTGAAATTTAATGAATAAAGAGGTGTTCCATTTTCCTGCTTATACAACAGTGCTTTCATGCCGGGTTGTACAAGCCCCGGATTTGGAGCTTCAATCATACCGTTGTGCACGTAATATATCATATCTGTTGACGGTACCGCATTTTCGTTAAGTGCGGTTATTTTTCCGTTTATAAATCCGTTGAACAAAGGAACCTCTTTATCAGATTCGTTTCCGTTTCCTTTTACAACTCTGTATATCTGCATCTGAACTTCTTCGCCTACTTTAAGGCTTTCAAATTCATGCTGGTTAACCTTAAATGGTATTTTAACTATGCTGTCATCCACTATTGTAGCCAGAAGACCGCTTTCAAGCATATCTCCCTCAGTTATGGAAAGTGCGCTTATTCTTCCTCTTATGGGAGCTGTTATAACAATTCCTTCATTGGGATTTACTTGTGATACGTCCGTTATATCCTTGTTTATCATTTTTCCGAGAGCTATTGTTTTTTCACTTATGGAGCTTTGCTTTTCCTCTATGCTTCTTGTCAGATCATCCAGTATATCACCAAGATTCTCAGCAGACAGACGCACTAAGTTATCGCCCTTTTTTATCATTTGATTTGCTTCTACAAACAATTCTTCAACCTTGTATGTAACTGATACGCTCATACCATTAGCATCGGTTATGCCCTCAGGCTTCGGTGCTGAAATTGAACCGCCCCAGTTTCCGTTTAATTGTCCTGTTATATTAACGCCTTGCTTTATATCTCCTCTTGTTACCGTCTTTGTAGAATATCTCGGTTCGTTTGAAACCTGTGAAGAATCAGGTACTAACATTTTTGCCGTAAAATATCCTCCGGTAAATACCAAGCCTATTACCAATATAATTGAAATTACTTTTTTATACATTTAAAATACCTCCACTGCTTTCATCAGAAACTATTTCTCCATCCACTAATCTTATTATCCTATTTCCGTATTCGGCGATTTCTTCTTCGTGTGTAACCTGAACAATTGTCATAGATTGCTTTTTATTAAGATCAATAAATAATTCCATTATTAAATCGCCCGTCTTCGTATCCAATGCTCCGGTTGGCTCGTCTGCCAATATGATTGACGGATTGCCGACTATTGCCCTCGCTATTGCAACTCTTTGTTGCTGCCCGCCGGAAAGCTGCGACGGCAGATGATGCATCCTGTCCTTGAGTCCCACCAGTTCCAGTGCATGCTCGGATAACTCTCTTCTTTCCCTGCCGCTCATTCCCCTGTATATGAGAGGAATTTCAACATTCTTGATCGCATTGGCTCTGGGAAGCAAATGAAAGTTCTGAAAAACGAAGCCGATAAACATATTCCGGATTTCAGACATTTTTGAATCGCTCAGCTTATCCACTACATTGCCGGAAAGCTCATAGCTGCCGCTTGAAGCATGATCCAAGCATCCTATTACATTAAGAAGAGTAGATTTTCCCGAACCCGAGGGTCCCATGATAGAAACAAATTCTTTTTCTTTTATTGTAAAAGACACATTTTTTAATGCCTCAACCTGTATTTGTCCTGATTTGTACATTTTGGAGATATTCCCCATCTTAATTATATCCATATTCCACCTCTCTTTTGCGCTATTCTATCAGTCCTCATAATAAGACGTGAAAGCTTATAAAAAAGTTCCCTATTATCATAATTATTTTATAACATCAATATATACAGAATCTATCCACACCTTATTCTGACCCTCATATTCTACATATATATTTAAATAATCAGCATTTGATACGTTAATGGGCACAGTCAGCGGTGACCACATGTCGTCGTAGACCTTTAATTTTGTATGGAAGTTAGATGCTAGAGCACCGTTCTTGTATGCTTCTAAAACCACGGATACTTCCACATCCTTTTCCGATTTTAGTTTTGCTCCTATACCGATTTGCTGTTTCAGCAGATAACTGAATTTTTCATCGTTAAAATCAACCACAGCAAACAAGCTCTTTACTTTTCCGTCGCCTTCATTCTTAACCAGCAATGAATTTTTGCCCTCAAGGTATATGTTGCTGTCAATTTCCGCTTTTGATCCGCTGTAACCGGTGTTCTCCAAAAGCTTATCATTAAAATATACTTCTGTTGAATCTGTTATATCCGAAGAAGGTGTCTCATTTTCCGGGTCTTCCGGATCTTCAGGTTTTGTGGGATCTTTTTCTCCCGGCTTTTCGTTTCCGGTCTGCTCATTAGGATTGCCCTTGATTGTTTCTTCCGAATTAAACATTTTTATTATTTTATTGCCTATCAGCAAGACAATAATGACAATCAGCATAGAAATAATAAATCTCATTATATCGTTTTTAGAAAATTTGCTTTTATTTTTATACGGAATATCCTGTTTCTCATCTCCGCTCAAATATAAATTCAACACCGAATCATCATCCTGAACACAATCAGATTCAGGTTCAACCGGAATGTCCTCTGTCTGCGCGGCCTTCTCAATTGCTTCCTTTTCTTTTATTGCAGCCCTGTTTATATCCGTAACATTTACAGGAGCAAAAATCATCCCATAAATAGGTGACTGCTTCAATTCATCAAATATATCCTTTGGAAACACATATTCCTTAGTCAGACATCTCACTATAATTTTGAGAACATCCGGAGGTATGGAATCAGAAATATTGTAGTCAACAATTTCTGTGCCGGAAAAAATATAGTGAAGAATATTTCCCAGTCTTTTAAAGGTTTCATTGTCTGCTATATCATATTCCTGCTCAAAAACGAGATTTAAATCCACATATATGTTATGGTCATCATCGACAAAAATTCTGTCAAGATCAAGAATCTTTTGCTGCACAACATCTGTCATATTAAATGTGCTCTGGGCAAGCATAATAATTTTCTCAGACAAATTAAACTGCTGCTTTAAAGTAAGGTTCGCGGTGGTGCCGTCCTTCAGGCCCTTATATTTACTGTTTAAAGGATATGTATAAATATATATGCGATCATCTGTGTTGTAGGCCTCCAAAATATTTGACGGCAAAGATTTTAACTCAGGTAAATCTATCAGATTAATAACTTTTCGACTTGTGATAATATTGCTGTAAAAAACATCTCCCGATTCATCTTCCTTGCATTCCACTACCCTCTGGAATACATTTTCAAAAATAGTCCGGATAATTTTATAATTATTATTCATAAGCACCTCCTCGGTATTCTCGGAAAATTTGTACCCTACTCCTATATTATCAAGTAATTCGACAAAAATAAAGATATATTTACTAAAATTGGCATAAAAAAAGAGGATTACTTTAAATCCTCGTCATCAATTTCATATTCGACATTTTCTATAATATCTTTTTCTTTCAGATTTTCTTTTGTGTTCTTTTCATTTCCGTAATATTTTTTAGTTTTCTCTGAAACTATACTCATAAGATACACAAGCATCAACAAATCATCCAATACACTGAAGCCTAATATAGGCATAGGGATTAAATCCACCGGGCTTATTATGTAAATAAGAGGTATTATAATCCACCATTTTTCCTTTAACGGTATTTGTTTATCAAAAAGAAACCTGAATATTAAAAAAAATTTATTCATAATATTATAGAACAAACTCCCTGTCAGGAAGCCCTTTTCTTAATTTCGTAACAAAATTGTTTGAAGGATCCTTTTCTCTTGAACCTCCCAATACAATGTGAGTTATTTCCATTTCTTCAGCATATTCCACAATAGACTTTATTACATCCTTGGACCTTTTAACCACCAGCTCAGCTCCGACGTTTTTGGTTATCATAAACAGATACTCCAATGCTTCACCATCACTGAAATTGTTTAAAAACTTATCATTCTCATTTACTACATGAATAACATACAGGCAGTCGCCCTTTTCCTGTGTCAGTCTGACACCTTGCTCTATGAGCTTTTCACATGTTTTCTGCTGTGTAACACATACCAATACATTTTTATGCATCACTATTCTCCTTAAATGGCGGGAATATGTGGGAATTGAACCCACCCAGGACGAGTAAACGCCCCGCGACTGATTTTGAAGACCAGGAGGCACACCAGCACCTATCTATCCCCATAAAAATAATGATATCATACCACAGTAAATATTTCAAGCCAATTTATTAATGCGCATTCCTGAAATAATATCCAACTCCCCATTTTGTAAGGATGTATTCATAGCTTTTGTTCTTGCTTTCTATCTTTTCCCTGAGTCTGCGGACATGCACATCAACAGTCCTTAAATCACCAAAATATTCATATCCCCATATTATTTCCAAAAGCTCTTCTCTCGAATACACCTTTCCGGGATTAGTTGCAAGAAGTAGCAGCAAGTCGAATTCCTTGGCGGTCAGATTAATTTCCTGCCCTTGCAGGCTTACCTTTCTTCCTAAAGCATTTATAACAAAATCATCAACGATAACAGTCTGTTCATTTGGTTTTTGATTTATTCCCTTCGTTCTCCGAAGAATTGCCTTAATTCTTGCTTTAAGCTCTAAAATGTTAAATGGCTTTGTAACATAATCATCGGCACCGTATTCCAGACTGAGTATCTTGTTCATGTCCTCATTGTTGGCGGTTAAAATCAATAAAGGAACGTTGGATATTTCCCTGATTCTCTGGCAAACCTCAAGCCCGTCCAGGTCAGGAAGTATAATATCCAATAGAATAATATCATAATCATTTAATGATACTTTTCTTAATGCCTCATTACCTTCAAGCGCTAAGTCTACTTCATAACTTTCCTGCTCGAAGCTGTTTTTAAGACCCTTAATCAATAATAGCTCATCATCAACAATTAATACCTTCATTTGTTACGCTCCTCGATTAGTTTGTTACAAAAATTAAACTTTTATTAATCTTACATTGAATTGGTAAAAAAGTCAAGTCAAATATTCATTGGGATTTTCTCAATTTACCAATTGTTTAATGCTAAAATAAAATTCTGTCATTTTCAACTCTTTTTGTAACCTTCACACTGTCGAAATGTTCAAGGAGTCCTATTGCAATTTTACGATTTGTATTTAATAAATCCCTGTATTGTGCCGCCGAAATTTTTGTATTTTTCTTAATAAATTCAATTAATTTTTCTTTTGCATTATTGTAGATTTCTGCAGTCGTTATTCCCAGCTCGCCTATTTTCACTAACTGCTTGTTATCAAGCATCAGGGTAATAATGTCTTCTTCTGCAGGTTCCTCCGGCTTAATAAACTCAAATTGAGCTTCTGTTAATAATTTTATAACATTTTGTTCAATTTTTTTGTAATGTTCATCATATTGTATATGGAAATACCCTAAGGACACATATTCTCCCTCAGTCCTGATCAGTCCCTTGCTTTCAAAGGATTGGATTATCAAGTCAAATATAGTCTGCTTGACTGTCGGTAAAAACCTGCTTTTTATTTCGGATTTTTTAGCACCTCTTGAATATTTTTTAGTTTCATGATAATTGTACAAGTATTTTTCTATACTTTCTTCGATGTTTCTTTCATAATATTTATGCCATACATACTTATCATTTTTAAAATTAAATACGGTTATTTTTTCTTCTTCCTCAAGAACTTCGACGCTCAGTCTTATTTCTTCCTCAGAAAGCGCTGTTATCTTTGCTATATCCGAAATTGAAGGTACATTTTTTGAATTTTCGGTTATTATTTTTTCTATGACGTCACTGCTGCTTCCCTTTTCCTTAACCTTCAGCTCTTCAATCAGTGAATCATCAAATCTTTTCTTTTTTAACGGCACAGGCTCAATTATTTCACCTCCGCCTATTGTTTCCATAGGCGAATAAAATCTGACTATGAACTTATCCTGTCTCCTTACCGCTATTTCCTCCTCCAGTCTCAACTGAGCATAGCAGCTTTCCCCCGGAGATAATTCATCTCTGTCAAGAAGAACCACCCTGCACAATATTTCACTGGTTCCCGTGTAAAGATGCAGTCTTGAACGGTTTTCTACGATACGTCTTGAGCTTTTGAGCACACTTAGCTTCACATCAAGCATCGATGTATTTTTCATCGAATTTTTAGGAGCAATGACACAGCCTCTGTATATTTCAGTTTTTTTGACGTTGGATAAATTTATGGCAGTTCTTTGTCCCGCATAAGCTGCATCGGCATCGTTTGAATGAACCTGGATATTTCTGATTTTACATATTTTATTGACAGGGTAAATTTCCACCTCGTCGCCCTTTTTGAGGCTGCCTGAAATAAGCGTACCCGTTATGACAGTTCCGAATCCTGTAATTGAAAAAACACGGTCTATGGGAAGTCTCGGTATGGTGTTGATGTTTCTTTCTTCTATTTCCGCTTCGGTGGTTTTTACGATTACATCAACCAATTTATCCAAACCGTAGCCTGTCTTGGATGAAACCTCAACCATGGGCGCATTTTCCAGAAATGTGTCCTTCAGTTCCTCCTTCAAATCCTCCTTAACAAGCTCAAGCCATTCCGGCTCTATTAAATCATACTTGGTTATAACCACTATACCTTTTTTGACTCCAAGCATATTAAGTATATTCAAATGCTCCGTCGTCTGCGGCATCATTCCTTCGTCTGCCGATACCACAAGCAGAACAAGATCCATACCTATAACACCCGCCAGCATATTTTTTATAAATCTTTCATGTCCGGGCACATCAATTATACCTGCCTTGTTGCCATCCGGCAAATCAAAGTAAGTAAAACCCAAATCTATGGTTATACCTCTCCTTTTTTCTTCTTCCCATCTGTCGGTTTCCCTGCCCGTCAGTGCCTTTATAAGCGTTGTCTTGCCGTGGTCTATGTGCCCTGCTGTGCCTATTATTATGTTTTTCATCTTTCCTCCTCAAGTTTTAATAACAAGTTATCCGGCATTCCGAGCAACAGCGAGGAATCTCAGCTTTTAAAGTGCTGAGATCCTTCACTACGTTCAGGATGACATAGTATCAAAGATGAATTTAAAAGCTTCTGAAATTATTTCCTCTTCCCCGGGGAGTACGGTTCTTAAATCTATGATAAGGCGATCATTAACAACTCTCCCCACAACGGGAGTTTCAAGATGTCTCAATTTACTTTCAAGGGATGCCGTGGTTATATTTAGCGGCTTAAAGCTGAGTGCAACACTGTCAATGCGTTCGAGAGGCAATGAGCCTCCTCCGATTTGCGACTGACAATCCTCTATATTTATTTCACATTTATTCCCCGTTATTTTTATTAACCTATCACATAGCAAATTTGCCGTATTTAACAATTCGGTCTTGCTTCTGTTTATTAATTTTAAAACAGGAACGTTTGATATCGCTCGTTCTTCATCCATGTAATCCAAAAATACACTTTCCAATGCGCAGCTTGTAAACTTGTCAATTCTCAGAGCACGGGTTAAAGGATGTTTTTTTACTTTTTCAATCAGTTCCTTTTTCCCGACTATTATGCCTGCCTGGGGACCTCCCAAAAGCTTATCTCCGCTGAAGCATACTATATCTGC
The DNA here is from genome assembly GCA_023425285.1 of Bacillota bacterium. Lineage (GTDB taxonomy): Bacteria > Bacillota > Clostridia > Tissierellales > Sedimentibacteraceae > Sedimentibacter. Next base: position 901 of record JAFACY010000195.1, on the reverse strand, counting down.
TCCGGCGCTTACGGAAGCCTGTACTGTGGGTTCATAGGTTAATCCGTACTTGCTTAAATCAATCAGAACACCGCTGCCTATATCCTCGATTACGGGTAAATTGTACTTACGGCCAAGCTCTGTCAGCTCATCAACCGATACAGATTCGGTAAAGCCCACAATTTTGTAATTGCTGGTGTGAACCTTCAAAAGCACCGCCGTATTTTCCGTTATTGCATTTTCATAATCATATAAATGTGTTTTATTGGTGGTTCCAACCTCCCTCAACACGCATCCGCTTTGCTCCATGACATCGGGAACTCTGAATGAGCCTCCTATTTCAACCAGCTCTCCTCTTGAAACTATTACTTCCTTTCCCCTGCAAAGGGCGGAAAGAATCAATAAAACAGCAGCAGCATTGTTGTTTACAGCCATTGCTGCCTCAGCGCCTGTTATTTTAGTTACTGCCTTTTCAAAGTGTGAATATCTTGAACCTCTTACTCCATCCTTCAGATTGTATTCCAGATTGGAATATCCCGTAACCAATTCCTTTATTCTGTCGGCAGCCTCATCGGAAATCAATGCTCTGCCTAAATTGGTATGTAGTATGGTTCCGGTTCCGTTTACAACCTTTTTTAAGTTGTATTCGGTATAGCTTTTTACTTCCTCAACGATGTCATGTACAAGATTATTTATTTTATAAATTATTTCCTCTTCGGATTCCGAATTGTTAATGAACTCTCTTAATTCATCAGTAATTTTTCTTACCGATTCCAGAATATATTCTCTGCTGCATCCTTCTTCCAGGACTTTAATTTCATCGTACTCCATCAATACATCAACTTTGGGAATACTTCTGTAATATGTTTTTTTATCCATGCCCTCTCCCTGTGATATAATTATCGTATAATCACATTATAGC
>JAFACY010000140.1 GCA_023425285.1 Bacillota bacterium | reverse complement strand
TTTGCGAAAAATAAAATTTATGTTTGATTATTTGAAATAATTGTGATATAATACAGAAAAGATTATTTTTGACAGAAAGAGTGGGGAAGCCCACTCTTTCTGATTGTACATAAAGAACAAGTAAAGTATTGGGAAAGGAAGGACATATGAACAAAAAATCTATTGAAGAATCAGTTCAGAAGATAGTTGATGAAATAATGCATGGTACGGATTTTGAACTGGTGGATATTGAGTATGTGAAAGAAGGACCGTTTAAATACCTGAGAGTATTTATCGACAAGACCGGGGGAATCACCGTGGATGACACTGCTGATGTAAGCAGATTATTAAATAAAAAGCTTGATGATGTTGATCTCATAAAAGAGCAGTATTTTCTGGAGGTATCTTCTCCAGGAATAGAAAGACCCTTTAAAACTGATGCTGATTATCAGAAAAACATAGGTGAAACAGTGGAAGCCAGACTATTTAAACCCTTGGACGGGAAAAAGGCTGTTAAGGGTAAATTGATTGAAAAGAAAGATGACAGTGTAGTGATACAGGAAGGCGAAGAATTAATTACGATTGAAATTAAAGATGTTTCTAAAATAAATAAAGTTATAGAGGATTTTTAGGCGGAGGACGTTATGAACAAGGAAATATTGAGTGCGTTGAGCGAACTGGAAAAAGAGAAGGGGATTCGCAAGGACGTTGTGTTGGAAGCAATCAAGGCTGCACTGGAAACAGGCTACAAGAAAAATTTCAGTAAGGCAACTAACTTCAGCATTGATATCGACGAAGAAAACGGAGAATACAGATTGTTTCAGGATAAGGTGGTTTCTGAAATCATTGAAAACCCCAATCAGGAAATTACTCTCGGTGAAGCAAGAGCTATCGACAGCAAGTATGAGGTTGGTGATATTGTAAAGATTGAAATTAAACCTAAAAAGGATTTTGGCAGAATTGCGGCACAAACTGCAAGACAGGTTATACTTCAAAAAATCCGTGAAGCTGAAAGAGAATCAATATTCAGCGAGTTTTACGGAAGAGAGTCAGATATCCTCACGGGTATAGTTCAAAGAGAAAGCAAGGGTAACATATATGTTGACCTTGGCAAAATTGAGGGCATCATAACTCCCGGGGAACAGATACCGGGTGAGGTGTACAATACAGGAGACAGAATAAAGACGGTAATTGTAGAGGTTAAAAATTCCGGAAAGGGTGCGAGCATAATGCTGTCAAGAAGTCATCCCAATCTGGTGAAAAGATTGTTTGAGCTTGAGGTACCTGAAATCCACGACGGTACGATTGAAATTTATTCGATTTCAAGAGAAGCAGGCTCAAGAACTAAAATTGCCGTATTTTCACATGACCCGAATGTTGAGCCTATAGGCTCCTGTGTGGGAAATAAGGGTGTCAGAGTTAAAAATATCATAGATGAAATCAGCCAGGAAAAAATCGATATAATTATCTATGACAAGGATCCTGAAAAATTCATAGCAAACAGTCTGGGACCTGCTAAAATAGTAAAGGTTACAGCTAATGAGAAGGAAAAAAGTGCCGTTGCCGTAGTTCCCGATAATCAGTTGTCGCTTGCAATAGGTAAAGAAGGACAAAACGTAAGACTGGCAGCAAAACTTACAGGCTGGAAAATAGATATAATAAGCGAAACTCAGGAGAAGGAAAGAAGCTCAGAGGAGGAAGTATGAAAGCAAAAAAAATTCCAATGAGAAAATGTATAGGCTGCATGGAAAGCTTTCCTAAAAAGGAATTATGCCGTATAGTAAAGACAAAGGAAGATGCAATATACTTTGATGCAAGCGGCAAGCTTAACGGCAGAGGTACATATATCTGTAAAAAAACAGAATGCTTCGAAAAGGCAATGAAATCAAAGAGATTATCCAAATCTCTCGAAGCAGAAATTCCTGAGGAAGTTTATGAAGCTATAAAGCTCGAGATAGAAAAAAATGAATAAAATTTATTCTATGTTAGGTTTGGCTAAAAAGGGCGGCAATATATCAATCGGGTACGATGCAACTTTAATTAATATTAAAAGCAATAAAAGTGAATTAGTATTATTAGCATCCGATGCTTCAGATAAAACTAAAAAAAATATTCAATTTTTTTGTGATCAATACGGCGCAAAATACATTGAATATGGGGAGAATGAGGTCCTGGGAAAATGTCTCGGGAGAAAGGTGGTGAGTGTTTTGTCAATTACTGATAAGAACATAGCATCATATATAATTAATAATATATAAACGGAGGTGGCTTAATGAGAATATATGAACTTGCAAAAGAACTAAAAATGAATAGTAAGGACTTGGTTGTATTAGCAGAGCGTGAATTAGGAATTACTATAAAGAACCATATGAGTTCTATAACGGATTTAGAAGTTATAAGGTTGAGAAAAGCTCTGAATATAATTAACAACAATAAAAAGGCAAAGCCCGCAAAGACTGAAATAATAGATGATGAACCGCTGGTTGATGAAAAAATCGATTTAAATAACGCAAAATTAAAAAAAGTTGATAAAAGTATAATTGCACCTGTTAAAAAGCCTGTTGCCGCAAAACCAGTAGCAAAGGTGGCGGAAGAGGATAAAAGCGCAAAGGACTTTAATCAGAAATTTACTAAAAAGACCAATCAGCAACAACAGAACAAATCTAAAAAACCGTTCCATCAGCCGATGCAGCAAAAGCAACAGGAACAACAACCTGTAAAAAAAGAAATTAAGATTAAAAATATAGAAATTGAAGAACCTATTGTGGTAAGAGAGCTTGCCGACAAATTGGGAGTTCCGGTAAATGCCGTTATATCAAAGCTCATACTTTTGGGTATCATGGCAAACATGAATCAGGAAATTGATTTTGACACCGCCCAATTAATCGGTGAAGAATTCAATGCAAAGATATCAAAGGTTGAGGTAGTGGATGAGCTTCAGAATCTCGAGGAGTCCTTATCTAAGGAAGATACGGACAATGAGGCTGACATGATACCGAGACCGCCTATTGTAACTGTTATGGGTCACGTTGATCATGGTAAGACATCACTGTTGGATGCAATAAGAAATACTGCAGTTACAGCTCAGGAAGCCGGTGGTATAACTCAGCACATAGGAGCTTCTCAGGTTGAAATTAACGGCAAGAAAATAACATTGCTTGATACTCCGGGACATGAGGCGTTTACAGCTATGAGAGCCAGAGGTGCTAAGGTTACTGATATAGCAATAATTGTTGTTGCGGCAGACGACGGAGTTATGCCTCAGACAATAGAAGCTATAAACCATTCCAAGGCAGCAGGCGTTCCTATAATAGTTGCAGTGAACAAAATAGATAAACCGACTGCCAACATGGACAGAGTAAAACAGGAATTATCAGAGCAAGGAATAATTTCCGAAGACTGGGGCGGAGATACAATTTTTGTACCTGTTTCGGCAAAGCAGCACATGGGTATAGAAGACCTGCTGGAAATGATACTTTTAGTTGCAGAGGTACAGGAATTAAAAGCAAATCCTAACAGAAGCGCAAAAGGAACCATTATTGAAGCCAAGCTTGACAAAGGAAGAGGTTCAGTTGCGACAGTATTAATAGAAAAGGGAACATTGAACAAGGGTGATGTTGTACTCGTGGGAAGTGCTTACGGCAAGGTAAGAGCAATGTTCAATTCAAAGGGCAAAAGAATCAATCAGGCCGGACCTTCAGTTCCTGTTGAAATATTGGGTCTTTCTGAAACTCCTCATGCAGGAGACGTCTTAATTGCTATGGACAATGAAAAGGATGCTAAAAATATAGCTGAAAAGCGTAAAAACAAGAGACATCTGGAAAACATGAATGTTTCTTCCAAAGTATCATTGGATGATTTGTTCATCAAGATTCAAAAGGGCGAGGTTAAGGACTTAAATATCATCATTAAGGCTGACGTAAGCGGATCCATAGAAGCCGTAAAGCAGTCACTGTTAAAGCAAAGTATGGATGAGGTTAAGGTTAATCCTATACACGGCGGCGTAGGCGGAATAAACGAAAATGATGTTATGCTTGCATCTGCTTCAAATGCAATAGTTATAGGCTTCAACGTAAGACCGTCTATAGCGGCAATGGATCTTGCAAAAAAAGAAAATGTTGATATCCGTACCTACAACATAATATACAATGCTATTGAAGATATTCAACAGGCAGTTAAGGGTATGCTTGCGCCTGTATACAAGGAAGTTGTTCAGGGAAGAGCAGACGTAAGACAGACATTCAAGGTTCCTAACGTGGGTATAGTAGCCGGTGTATATGTAACAAGCGGCAAAATAACAAGAAAATCAAAAATCAGATTACTGAGAAATGATATAGTAATACATGAAGGTGAAATAGCATCATTAAGAAGATTTAAGGATGATGTATCCGAATTGAATACCGGATATGAAGGCGGCATCGGCATTGAAAAATACAATGACATTAAAGAAGGCGACTCCATGGAAGCGTATATAATGGAAGAGATAAAAAGATAATAAAAGAAAATATAGAAAGAGGGTATAACATGGCAAACAGAAGAAACAGCAGGTTGTCGGGAGAGATGAAAAGAGTTATATCTGAAATTATCAGAAATGAGGTCAAAGACCCTCGTATATCTGAACTGTTAAGTGTAACGGATGTTGATGTTACCGAGGATTTGAAATATGCAAAGGTGTATATTTCCGTATATGGCGATATCGGACCGTCTCTTGAGGCACTGAGAAGTGCCAGGGGGTTCATAAGAAGAGAAGTAGGCAAGAGAATTAAAATGCGTCTTACTCCTGAATTGTTGTTTGAAAAGGATGATTCCATAGAAAAGGGAATATACATGTCAAGCCTTATCAACAAGGTGATAGAAGATGAAGAAAGCAGGAAGCCCGGTGATGAATCTGAAGATGAATGATGTAACGGAAATATTTAATTTAATAAATAATTCTAAAAATATCTGCATCGCAGGACACAAGGCACCTGACGGAGATTGTATAGGGTCTGTTATGGCCCTATACGAATTTATAAAGCCCCTTGATAAGGATATAACTGTATGCATCGATGGCATCATCCCATATAACTACAAGCAATTTGTCGATGAGGATGTACTGCTTAAGGAATACAACAATGAAAAGTTTGATTTGCTTGTTGTGCTTGACTGCAGTGACAAGGATAGATTAGGAAAATTCAAGGATGTTTTTTGCAATGCAAAGACTTCTGTCTGCATTGACCACCATAAAACCAATGATGGATATGCGGATATAAATATAATTGACACGGAAATCAGCTCCACCGGTGAGCTTTTATACGATATATTGAAATGCTCCGGCAGGGAACTGACAAGAAAAATAGCCGAAAACTTATATATTGCTATATTGACAGATACGGGTAAATTCAGCTATTCGAACACCAGCGGAGAAACTCATAAAAAAATAGCGGAGCTTGTAGAGCTTGGTGTTGATATATCACAAATCGACAACATTGTTTATAACTCCAAGCCTGCCAATATAGTAAAAGCGTATATAGAATGCATAAGCAGCTTGGAGCTTTATTATGACAACAAATTTGCAATCACCTGCATCACAAAGGATATACTTGAAAGAAACGGCGTTGAAATGGGTGACATAGATGGCGTCGTGGAATTTTTGAGAGAAATCAAAGAGGTTGAAGTTTCCTGTGTTTTAAAGGAATATGCTTCAGATGAAACAAAAATCAGCCTCAGATCAAAAAATAACGTTGATGTATCGGAAATTTCAACAAAATACGGCGGAGGCGGTCACGCCAAGGCAGCAGGATTTGAAATAAAGGATACGATTGAGAACACTAAAAAAATACTTATAGAAATATTTAAGGAATATTTTAAGGAATGATAAACGGCGTATTAAACATATTAAAACCGACCGGAATGACATCCCATGATGTTGTGAGCTCCGTAAGAAAAATATTGAATATGAAAAAGGTTGGGCACGCTGGTACATTAGACCCAAATGTTTCCGGAGTTATGGTTGTATGTGTCGGAAAGGGAACTAAAATCAGCGAATATCTCATGAATCAAGACAAGGAGTATGTCTGCGAATTGATTTTGGGACAAAAGACCGACACTCAGGACAGCTATGGAGTGATTGTGGAAGAAACAGAAAAAAAAGAGCCTGAAAATATAAGTGAGCAGGTGCTATTGAATGCTTTGGAGGAGTTTAAGGGCAGACAGCAGCAGATTCCGCCTGCATATTCTGCAGTTAAGTTAAACGGCAAAAAGCTGTACGAATATGCAAGACAAAATATATCGGTGGAAAAGGAAGCAAAGGAAATTTACATCAGGGATATACAGCTTATAAAATATGAGAACAACAGAGCGCTTATGAGAGTCAAATGCTCAAAGGGAACATACATGAGAACCCTGTGCAACGATATAGGTGAAAAATTAGGAACATTAGGACATATGGGAGTCCTGGTGAGAACAGAAACAAAAGGTTTACATATTGAAAATTCTGTTACCTTAAACGAACTGAAATTCCTGTATGATAACAACAGGCTCAATGAATGCCTGATACCCATTGATAAAGTTTATCCGTTAAAAAAAGTAAGCGTGCATACAGATTATTATGATCGTCTTACGGCAGGCAACGAGATATATGCGAAGGCTGATGAAATTGAGGATGAGGAATTCTATATTTATTGTAATGATCAGCTCATCGGAATCGGTAAAAAGATAAATAACAGTACGGTAAAAATAGAAAAAATGTTAATAGACACAGGTGGAATTAATGAATAACAGAAAACCCTCTTGTATCGCGCTCGGTAATTTTGACGGCATACATATCGGACACGATGCACTGATCAGACGAATGATTGAATTAAGCAATGAAGAAAATCAGGACAGCATAATTATAACCTTTAGATTTATGAGAAAGGATTTAAAAAAATCCACATACAATATAAAGTACATAAACAGCAGAGGCGTTAAATTAGAGCTGTTAAAATCATACAATGTCAATGAGGTTACGGAGATAGAACTTGACGAAGTCATATCAAAATATTCTCCGGAGCAGTTTATAAAGGAAATTCTTGTAGACAGATACAATGCTAAAAATATCGTGGTTGGCTACAATTTCAACTTCGGGCACAAGGCAAGCGGCAATGTCAACACATTGAGAGAATTTGCAGATACATACGGTTACAAGGTTGAAGAAATATTTCCTGTTAAGTATAACGGTGTTGCGGTAAGTTCGACGTTGGTCAGAAGCCTGTTAAATGAAGGTAAAATTTTAGAGGTTAACAAGCTTTTGATAAATAATTATACAATCTATAAAGAAGAGCTTAATATTGATTATGATAAAAACATTGCTATTGCAGATAATAATTCAAGCATTATAATTCCTCCTGACGGCAGATATAAAGTTATGACAGGCGGAAAGGAAGCCTTGCTGACCATCAACACAAATAGGGATAATTCAATTCTGATTTTTGATAAATTAGAGCGGGATGAAGACATAGTCTTCATAGACAGAGCACATTAAAAATATTTTAAATTTATGTTTACAAAAATATTGTATTATGGTAGAATTTATTGTATTTCCATAATCTAAGTTATACGAATCCTCAACGTATTGCATGGACTATGGTGAAATAATAATTAATATGGAGGAATTAAAATGACAAAGGAACAAAAAACACAAATTATTGAACAATACAGAATTAACGAAAAGGATACAGGATCTCCTGAAGTTCAGATAGCTATGTTGACTTTCAGAATCAACAATCTTACTGAACACTTAAAAGACAACAAAAAAGACCATCACTCAAGAAGAGGTCTGTTACAAATGGTTGGTCAAAGAAGAGGATTTCTTAACTACTTAAAAAATAACGACATCGAAAGATACAGAAGTATTGTTGCAAGATTAGGCTTAAGAAGATAATACACGAAATTAAGGAGCGGGGGAATCCCGCTCTATTTTTTCACTTACAGCATAAGCGACTTACACCAAATCAAAGATTTGGGTAATCTGCTTAAAATCAAAAGGAGGTAAAATGGAAGAACGAATTTTTAAATACATGCTTGCCGGCAGAGAGCTCACAGTAACAACAGGCAAAATAGCAGAGCTCACTAACGGTAACTGTATAGTAAGGTATGGCGATACCGTAATAATGGCAAATGTAACGGCATCTAAGGAGCCAAGACAAGGAATAGATTTTTTCCCGTTGAGTGTGGATTTTGAGGAGAAGCTTTACTCAGTAGGAAAAATACCGGGCGGATTCATAAAAAGAGAAGGAAGACCCGGTGAAAAGGCAATACTTACATCAAGATTGATTGACAGACCACTCAGACCATTATTCCCTAAGGGATACAGAAATGACGTGTCAGTAACTGTGACCGTTTTATCTGTGGATCAGGACTGTTCACCTGAAATAGCAGGAATGATTGGGTCATCTATTGCATTATCCATATCCGATATACCCTTTGACGGACCTACGGGAGCCGTAAACTTGGGGCTTATAAACAACGAGTTTATAGTTAATCCAAACAGTAAGGAAAGAGAAACGACAGATTTAAATTTAACAGTATCGGGTACAAAAGAAGCAATAATGATGGTTGAAGCAGGCGCTAATGAAATTACCGAAGAAAAAATGCTTGAGGCAATTTTGTATGCTCACGAAGAAATAAAAAAGATTTGTGACTTTATAGAGGAAATAAGAGCACAAGTCGGTAAAGAAAAATCAGATTACACTAAATTTGCATGCGATGAAACCATTGAACAGGAAATCAGAGAATATGCAACACCTATAATCAACGAAGCAATCATCGAAGAAGATAAGCTTGCAAGACAAGAAAAAATTGACAGTTTCAAAGCAACGGCCAAAGAAATCTTCCTGGAAAAGTATCCTGAAAACGGAACAGATATAGAGGATGCTCTGTATTCCATAATAAAGGAAAAAGTAAGAGAAAATATTCTTGTAAGAGGCATAAGACCTGACAACAGAACAATTGACGAAATAAGAAAAATAACATGTGAAGTAGGAATGCTTCCGAGAACACATGGTTCGGCAATATTCACAAGAGGTCAGACACAAGTTCTTACAGTTGCTACACTCGGTGTATCAAGTGATGAACAGACTCTTGACGGAATATCTGAAGAAACATCAAAAAGATACATGCACCATTACAATTTCCCTTCATATTCAGTTGGAGAAACAAGACCTTCAAGAGGTCCGGGAAGAAGAGAAATCGGTCACGGAGCATTGGCTGAAAGAGCATTGGAACCGGTTATACCATCAATAGAGGTATTCCCGTACACAATAAGATTGGTTTCAGAAGTATTGAGCTCCAACGGTTCAACATCTCAGGCATCAGTTTGCGGAAGTACATTGTCATTGATGGATGCAGGCGTTCCTATCAAAGCACCGGTTGCCGGAGTTGCCATGGGTCTGATGAAAGAAGGAGACAACGTAGTTGTATTGACTGACATACAAGGTATGGAAGACTTCCTTGGAGACATGGACTTTAAGGTTGCAGGTACAAAAGATGGTATTACAGCTATTCAGATGGACATCAAGGTTCATGGTATAGACAGGAATGTACTGACAAATGCTTTGGAAAAAGCACATACAGGAAGAATGTTCATACTTGAAAAAATGCTTCAATGCATAGATAAGCCGAGAGAAGAAGTTAGCAGGTATGCACCTAAAATCATTTCAATGACAATCAAACCGGATAAAATCAGAGACGTAATCGGTTCAGGCGGAAAAGTAATCAACAAGATTATCGAAGAAACCGGTGTTAAAATTGATATTGAAGATGACGGCTCAGTGTTAATTGCTGCTGAAAATGTTGAAGCTGCTTACAAGGCTAAGAAAATAATTGAAAATATAGTTAAAGAAGTTGAAGTTGGTGAAATAATACTCGGAAAAGTTGTAAGAATAGCTGCTTTCGGAGCATTCGTAGAACTTACGGACAGCAAGGACGGACTCCTTCACATTTCACAAATTTCCGACAAGAGAGTTGCAAAGGTAGAAGATGTACTGAACATAGGCGACGAAATACTTGTAAAAGTAATTGAAATCGACCAGCAAGGCAAAATCAAGCTCTCAAGAAAAGAAGCGCTTAAAGAAACAGAAAATAAATAGTAACAGCAAGAAATAGCAAATAAAATTGCTATTTTTTTATGCCCTAACCCCATTTTTCAGAGTCTTTTTTCTGAAAAATGGTTGGTAGGTCAAATGCACAGAATGCCAAATTTATGTGAGCGACAGCGAACAGATAAATTTGATGCATTCTACTGCTTATAGCCTTGATTTCACATTACACTTCTTTAATTTCATATTGACAAAAGAATTATTATTGTATATAATGTATATATACAATAATAAGAGGTTAGCTTATGAATATTATAATAAGTAATTCAAGTGGTCAACCAATTTATGAACAAATAGTCTCTCAGATAAAGACACTCATCATATCAGGAGAATTGAATGAGGGTGATGCCCTGCCATCCATGAGGATATTGGCGAGAGAACTGAGAATCAGTGTAATCACAACAAAACGCGCATATGAGGAGCTTGAAAGAGAGGGCTTCATAGTATCTCTTACGGGAAAAGGAAGCTTTGTTGCGAGCAAGAACATTGATTTGATCAGAGAGCAGCAGCTCAAGGAAATCGAAAATTACATGCAGGAAATTATCAGTCTGGCAAATAATTGCGGCATAGGTCTCGATGAGTTGACAGAAATGATGACTTTAATTTATGAAGGAGAGTAGTTATGGAATATGCATTGGAATTATTGAATGTAACAAAAGAATACAAGGATTTCAAATTAGACAATATTAGTATTAAATTACCGCAGGGCTGCATAATGGGCTTTGTTGGAGAAAATGGAGCAGGTAAAAGTACAACGATTAAGCTTATGTTGGATTTAATAAGCCGTGATAGAGGTAAAATAACCGTGCTTGGTAAGGATAACAAGCTTGATTTTAATTCAATAAAAGAAAATGTTGGTGTTGTAATGGACGAATCAAGCTTTCCTGACAATTTAAATGCCAAAGAAATTAATAAGTTTATGAAAAAAATATATAAGACTTGGGACGAAAATAAATTTTTTAAGCATCTTAATCAATTTTCAATTACTGAAGATAAAAGTGTCAAGGACTATTCGAGAGGAATGAAAATGAAGCTCTCCATAGCCGTTGCATTGTCACATGATTCTAAGTTGTTGATACTGGATGAAGCCACCAGCGGCCTTGACCCCATAGTCAGAGAGGAAATATTAGATATATTTTTAGAATTTATACAGGATGAGTCTCATTCCATATTTGTTTCATCTCATATCATAAGTGACTTAGAAAAAATCTGCGATTATGTAACCTTCATTCACAAAGGAAAAATCATATTTTCAGAACCGAAAGATGAATTGCTGGAAACATACGGTATACTGAAATGCTCGGAAGAAGAACTGAAAAATATAGATACTTCTTTTATCAAAGGAGTACGGAAAAACAAATTCGGGGTTGATGCTTTGGTATTAAAGAAAAAAATTAAGAGAAGCTTTGTTATAGATAAAGCTAATATCGAAGATATAATGTTATTTTATGTGAAGGAGCAGATGATATGATAGGTCTGATTATTAAAGATTTAATGAATTTAAAGAAGCTTTCAAAATTTTATCTATTAATATTGGCATTTTATTTTATAATAAGTATGGCAGGAGAAGATCAGAATATGTTTGGTGTTATGCTGATTATGCTTGCTGTAATGATTCCTATGACTGCATTATCCTATGATGAGAAGAACAAATGGGACAGATATGCTCTGACTATGCCTCTGACGAGGGGAACATTAGTATTGAGTAAATATATTCTGGGCTTGATATTTTTAATTACAGCACTTGTTTTAGCATTGTTATCTAATGCTGTATTTTCAGACGTTATCTTGTTTGAAAATTTAATGATTAACTTAACAACTCTTTCTGTTGGTATTATAATGATGTCTTTTATTTTTCCGATACTTTTAAAATATGGTGTTGAAAAAGGACGTATACTCATGATGATAGTAATTTTTGCACCAACAGCTCTTATTGTAATGCTGTCTAAATTGGGAATTTCTGTCCCAGATACGGGAAAAATAGAGATGTTTTTAAAATTCCTGCCTGTAGTGGCATTAGCATTTTATGTAGTATCAATTTTTGTATCAATGTCAATATATAAGAAGAAAGAATTTTAATAGTTATTTTTAATATAGGCAGAAGAAAGTGCAGAGAAACAAAAGATACAGATGATGAATTGTTTTAATTAACCAAAATGGCAATTCAGTTCGAGAGATTATATTATTTCAAGGCTCTCCATATGCAGATGAAAACTGGTATGGAGGTGCACATGATGAAATATATAATGCCATTAAAAATTATAAACCGGAATTTTATGGATATAAATTTGCTTATGATTCGGCACCGGAATTTTATTATGGTGCTACTGCAAAGGATGGCTGTAAGCAGTTAGTTCCGGTAACAATATTGTAAACTAAATATTACTTAAAAAAACCCTATAGCCGAATAGTGCCTGCACATTCATCTACAGGGTTATTTTTATATAAATGAAAAAATTCTATCAATCTATATTTTTCCATAGTATAATGATATATAATGTAAATAAATAGTAATTTATAGGGGGACAGAAGTGAATAGAATAGGTACTCAGATTATTGAGACGGACAGACTAGTTTTAAGAAGATTTAAACCGGATGATTACAAAAAGATATATACGAACTGGACAAGTGATCCTAAAACAACAAGGTTTTTGAGCTGGTATATACATGAAAATGAAGATGTTACGAGAGCATACGTCGAATCAAAAATGGGGATGTATGAGAAAGAATTCTTTTTTGACTGGGTTGTTGTAAGAAAAGAAGATAATGAACCGATGGGTGAAATTTCATGTGTGAAATTCAGTGAAGAACACAGGCTTTGTGAAATAGGATATTGCTATGGATCTGAATTTTGGAATCATGGTTATGGCACGGAGGCTTTAAAAGCGGTTATTGATTACATGATTAATAATGTTCGGGTGGATATCGTTATTGCATGCCATATCGAAAGCAATTCTGCTTCCGGTAAAATTATGGAGAAGGCAGGAATGAAGCTTGATGCTATCTTGCCGGATTATTTCGTTAATAAAGAAACCGGAAAAAGAGAGGGACAGGTTTTTTATTCTATCAGATTGAAAACGGGGGATTAATTATATATGAAAGATGTCTTTTTAGTATATGATACAAGTTGCTTTTATGAAATTGTTATTTTGAACTATTTTATGAGCTTCACAAAGTGTGAGGTAATACTATGCTCGTTGGATGGTGAAGAAATACGAACATCAGAAGGTTATTCAGTTAATGTTGATACATCACTGGATGAAATAAACCTAGACGAAGTGAGGAGCTTTATCGTACCAGGTGGAGATGTATCGATTATTAACAATAAAGAAGTTAAAGATATATTACAAGAGCTTAAAAAGAAAAATGTTCTGATTGCAGCGATATGCGCAGGTGTTGATTTATTGGATGACGCAGGATTATTTAAAGATGTAAAATCTACGCATTCTACAGATGACGATGTAGTAAATGACAGCAAGATTATTACTTCAAGAGCTAATGCGTATGTTGATTTTGCAATTGAGGTTGCAAAAGAATTAGAATTATTTGAGGATGAGACAGATTTAAAAGAAACTATTGATTTTTGGAAATATCATAAAAGAATGCAATAAGAATTAGAACAGTCAGTATAAAGTATGAAAGGGCAGTTTATGATGATGGATTGATTTCAGATAATTGGAGGTATTGATGATGTACCGGAAAAGTATTTCAGGTGATTGTAAAGCAATTTACTCGTTGATTTGTGAGATGGAAAATAAAGAACTTCCGTACAGCAGGTTCGAAGAGATTTATAATCAGCAGATAAATGATAGAAATTATTATTGCCTTGTATGCGAACAGGATGATAAAGTAATCGGCATGTTAAATTTGAGTTTTGAAGAACAATTGCATCATTCAGAGCGTATTGCTGAAATTCTTGAATTGGCAGTTTCGGATGTGTACAGGAGCAGAGGAATAGGAAAGGAAATGTTAGCTTTAAGCTGTCAAATTGCAAAGGATAATGGCTGTTCTCAAATTGAACTTGCCTGCAATCAATTACGCAAAGATGCACATCGATTTTATACAAGGGAAGGCATGAATAATTTTCATTTTAAATTCTCCAAACGATTGTCTGACTGTGATTCACAGCAAAATATGCTTGGAAGATAATTTTAACAGTTATATTAATTAATTCATATGATTTGAATTATAAACAAAACAATCCTATTACATATAATACTATTAAATGTTTTTAAATTAGATTATTCCGAAGAAAGGGTATTATATGATTAGTAATATGTATCAACGACAACTTTTCAATCATTATATGAGGCAATGCAATAACTTATATTATTTGAAAAACTTAAATTCAAATCAATTCAATATGCTGGGAACAAGCAATAATGGGTTCATAAGAGTAAATATTATAAATCAAAGAGGAGAGCCTCCCGTTACCAATGCTACCATAACAATATATGTCACTGATGGTAGTGAGCGCGATATACCAATTATTCATTTAATAACAACGATAAATCCAATAAGAATAGAGCTGCCTATGGCATATGAATTAGGAACTCAAATTGCAGGACCCGAATATAATTTTTCTACGTACAATATAAGGGTAGATGCATTTGGATACTTTGCCAATGTTGTGTATAATATACGCCTATTTCCAAACATTACAACGGATTTTGACATAATAATGACTCCGATTACACCAATTGAGAGGACTCCTGTTTTAGAAGAAAGAATAGATATTCCACCTCATCCGAGAGATGAAATACTATAAATAGAAAAGTTAAAAATGAAAAATCTGTTAATCCAACTTATTCCATAGTATAATGAAAAAGACAGACTGGAGCTTTACCGCTGCAATGTTCAATTCTGTCTGCATATCAAAACCGGAAGTGGCGCAAATATCCTGCAAAGAGCACTTATAAACAGGAGTATATATACGGAGATAAAAATGAGAACAGAAAAGGAAATGTTTGATTTAATACTCAATACTGCAAATGCTGATGAGCGTATAAAAGCCGTGGTAATGGTTGGTTCCCGTGCAAATTCCGATTGCCCCAAGGATATATATCAGGATTATGACATAGCATATTATGTAGATAATGTTGATCCCTTTTATAACAATTTAGAGTGGATAGAAGAGAAATTTGGTAAACCATCTGTAATGCAATTACCTGAACTTGGTACGCATACTCTTTTGCCGCCGGAAAATGACGGACATTTTACTTATCTTATGATATTTTCCGATGGAAACAGAATTGATTTAACTATAAAAAAATATCCATATATTAACAATGGAGAACCGGCTGTAATTTTGCTTGATAAAAAGGGAGATTTAAATGACATAAAAATAAATCCATCCTTTTTTCATATACAACGACCTTCTTCTGAAATATATCATTGCACCTGCAATGAATTTTGGTGGTGCTTAAACAATGTCGCCAAAGGAATAGCACGCGATGAGCTGCCATACGTTATGGAAATGTTTTCTCATTATGTACGTGATATGATAAATCAAATGGTGGATTGGTATATAGGGATAAAAAATGATTTTACTGTTTCAGCAGGAAAAATGGGAAAATTCTATAAAAAATATTTACCTGCAAATCTTTATGAAATGTACACACATACATATTCTGACAGTGATTATCAAAATATCTGGAAATCTATTTTTACTGCTTGTGAGCTTTTCAGATTATTAGCTTCAG
>JAFACY010000120.1 GCA_023425285.1 Bacillota bacterium | reverse complement strand
GCCTTGACAGCTAACTGGAGTCCCATTACAATCAGCATCTGGACCTGAGTTATATCATTTGTTGAACGGGTAATCAGGCTTGAGGTTGAAAAAAGGTTGATTTCCTCCATTGAAAAGGATTCAACCTTATTGAACAAAAGACCACGCAGCCGTTGTGAGAACCTTGCAGCAATTTTTGCCGCAAAATATCCTACAGTTATTGCAGCGGCAAGACTTCCCAGCGCACACAGTAGCATATATCCGCCGTTTATCCAGATATCGCTCATTGCACTGCCCGGTGTTTGCGTAAGTCTCGTTATTTCAGACATATAGTCAGGAAGTCTCAGGTCAAGCCATACCTGCGCAGCAATGAAAATTAAGCTGACTCCTGCCATGAGCCATTCCTTAGGCTTTAGATATTTGAAAATTTTTAACATTTATATCCTCCGGTCATTCATATAGGGTTTAATATAATCTGTGTTTATAGTTAACTATGTTAGCAATAAGGCATTATTTACCTCTTTATTCACAAGGTAAATGCTTTTGTAAAAGTCCGGCAAATTTTTTTGACAGGCGGATGAACTCTGCCGTGTCATCTTCACCCATATCGGTGAATACCTGGGTTATGCGGTCCTTCATTTTTCTTAATTCAGCCTCAGCTCGTACGCGTCCGGCATCTGTAATAGTGACAAGAATGTTGCGGCGGTTGCTTGTGTCTATGTTGCGCACAATCTGTCCCTTTTTTTCCAGCGTACCTAAAAGTGCGGATATCCGCGCCGTGCTGGAGTGCAGTGCCGCACTCAGCTCGGATGGGAGTACCTCGTGTTTGTGCATCAGTAAATATTGTAAAACAAAAAGTTCACCTCTGTTGGCACGATTTACATCCTCAATCATATTTTTATGCTTGTTTGACATAATTTCATTATATTCGATAAATGCTTTATCGGCGAAATTTAAACTGCTTTTATCATCTGCAACTGACATTCGATACCTCCCGTATATTTAAATTTAATATATAATTATGCTCTTTAAAATAGCTAACTGTGTTAATAATATATACTATTAGCATATTGATGTCAAGAAAAATTATGATTTATTTTCTTCTTTTTATTTATCTTACGATATGCTATAATTTACTGAAAATATTATTTAAATGTGAGTATCAGGACAGGAGTTGCTATGAGTAAGCTATACATAGTGCCCACACCGATAGGCAACCTTAAGGACATGACTGAAAGAGCCGTAGAAACATTAAGAGAAAGCGACCTTATTTTAGCTGAGGATACAAGGCACACACAAAAGCTGTTGAACTATTTTGAAATAAAGACAAATCAGATATCTTACCACAAGTTCAATGAAAAACAAAGAACGGAAGAAATCATCAATGAAATCCTGAATGAAGACAAGACTGTTTCATTGGTAACTGATGCAGGAACCCCCTGCATATCTGATCCGGGCTTTGAGCTTGTAAAAAGAGCGAGGGAGGAAGGCATCGAGATAATAGGTCTGGCAGGTGCGTCTGCTCTTACGGTTGCACTGTCGGTTGCGGGAATAGACACGTACCGTTTTGCTTTTTATGGCTTTCTTCCACGTAAAAAAAGTGAACTGGAAGCCGAAATCAGCAATATATATAATAATCCCATAAAGACGTTTGTAATATATGAGTCACCCAAGAGAATAATCAACCTGATTGAAATGCTTAAGGAACAGATGCCCGATTTGACTGTATGTGTTTTAAAGGAGCTTACAAAGCTTCATGAAAGCTCGTTTTACGGTCATATCGACAAGGTTCTTGAAATGCTTAAAAATAATGATGATGTTGAAAAGGGTGAATATGTGGTTGTGGGTCACAATAATGATTATGTTGAAAAAGAGGATGCAGGTGTAAAGGTAAGTGTCCACGGAATTATATTCGACAAGCTTATAAACAAAGGCTGCAGTCTTAAGGAAGCTGTCAGTGAGGTTGTGGAAGAAAAAATAGCGTCAAAAAATGATGCGTACAAGGCATCTTTGGAAATAAAAAAATTCATTGAAAATTATTAAGAGGGACGTATGTTAGGAACAATTGTAAATGCGGCGGCAGTAGCAGTCGGAGGACTTATAGGTATATTCTTTAAAAATGTTATTCCTGAAAAGCTAACGGAAGCAATGTTAAAGGCAGCAGGGGTGACCGTTATTGCGGTGGGTATCAAAATGAGCTTAATCGGAGAAAACATGATACTTTTAATCATGTCGGTCATTATCGGAGCGGGTATAGGAGAACTCATCAATATAGAAGGAAGACTTGACAGGCTCGGAGAGCTTGTGGAAAGCAAAATTAAGAATAACAACAATAATATTACTCTCGGCTTTGTTACGTGCACTCTTCTTTATTGTGTAGGTTCCATGTCAATAGTGGGAGCAATACAAAGCGGACTGACGGGAAATCATGAGATATTATTTTCCAAAGCTATTCTTGACGGTATAGTGGCTGCCACAATGGCAGTTTCTCTCGGAGCAGGTGTTGTGTTATCAAGCCTGAGCGTGTTGATATACCAGGGAATCATAACTATTTTAGCACAGTTTATGCAATCACTTTTAAGTGATGTTGTTGTTACGGAAATGACTGCCATAGGCGGTGTTTTAATAATGGCCATAGGACTTAACTTCCTTGAAATCAAGCGCATAAAAGTCGGCAATATGCTGCCAGCCATATTTTTACCCATATTGTATTATATATTTTTTTAACAGAGGTGTGAGCTTGGAAACCAAAAAATCAGCACTTAACGATATTTCCTTAATGATAATATGCCTTATCTTTATAATCGGCTCGATAGTTGCGTCCATACCACTGTATTACGGATTTCTTGCCGGAATTATATTAACGATGTACTTCCTTACAAAAAAAGGATATACATTAAAGGAACTGACAAAGACTGTTTTTACAGCCGTATATGAAATAAAAAATCTGATAATAGTAATATTGTTTATAGGTGCAACAACTTCTATATGGATGGCTTCGGGAGTTGTTCCCACAATTATGTATTACGGCTTTTCATACATGGAGGGCGTTAATTTTTTATTTGCCGCATTTTTAATAATGGTGACAGTATCTCTGTTCATGGGTACAGCCATAGGAACAATGAGCACGGTGGGTATTTCATTGAGCGGCATCGGCATGGGTCTTGGTATTCCTCAGAGTGTAGTGGTGGGTATGCTTGTGTCCGGAGCATTCATAGCCGATAAAATTTCACCCTTGTCGGGACTGATCAATTTATTAATGACTACAACCGGTAAAAGTTATAAGGATATATTTAAAACCATGATAGTTACACTGATTCCAACCGTAATTATAGCTGCTGCGGTGTACTATGTAATAGGTCTGGGATATACTACCGGTGATTACAGCAAGCTTGTATTGTACAGAGAAGCAATAGCCGAGGGTTTTAACACATCTCCATATTTGCTGATATTGCCTGTTATAATCTTAGGCTTATCGATAGCCGGTCTGAATTCAATCGTGACATTTTCCATAGGAATAGGTATAGGCTCACTGTTAAGCATTTTCTTTCAGGGCTCAAATATCAAATTAATAATTACGTCCATATTATTCGGCTATAAAGGCAGCACTCCGTCTGCGGAGCTTAACAAGCTACTTGTGAGCGGCGGAATGGTTTCCATGATTGAAGCCATACTCATGGTAATCGGAGCCATAGTGCTTGTTCAATTGTTTGAAAAGGGAAATATGCTCCTTCCGATTATGGAGAAGCTTGTAAATGGCATTAACAACAAGGTAACACTGGTGAGAAGAACCGGTTTGCTGAGTACATTGCTGACTGTTGCAACCTGTGACCAGACGGCGGGTATAATACTTCCCGCTAAAATATTAAAAAATAAATATGAAGAGCTGGATCTTGATATGGCAGTTTTGACACGGACTATTTCGGATACCGGAATAATTGTGGCACCGTTGATGCCATGGAATATAAATTCATTTTTAATTAAACCCATTATGGGCATAACTGCGGCACAATATGCACCCTTTGCCGTACTGTGCTTTATCTGCCCTGTGGTAAGCATGACCATGTCATATTTTTTATATAGGAAGAACAGACATTAAAAATGTAAAGTTTAAGGAGGAATACATGAAATTAGCTATTATCGGAGGTGGAGGACTTCTTGGTTCCACTACCGGCTTTTTAAGTGCACAAAAAGGAATATTTGATGAAGTAAAATTATTAGGCAGAAGAAGCAATATATTGCTGCATCATGCAATGGATATGGAGCATGCACTTTTACCGTTTTCAAAAACGAAGGTAATTGCGGCAGATTATGACAGCCTGGAAGATTGTGACATAATTCTGATGACTGCAAGCGCTCCGGAAAGAGAAGTTGTATCAAGAGATGAATATCTGAAGGATAATATAAAGGTTGTTGACGAGATAGCCGAAAAAATAAATAAATACAATAAGCAAGCAATTATTATTACTGCAACCAATCCAATCGATGTTTTTAATTATTATTTGCATAAAAAGCTTAATCGTGAAAGAACAAAAATGATTGGATTTGCTTCCAATGACAGCTTAAGACTAAGATGGGCCCTTTCAAGGGAATTAAACCTGGATTTTGAAAAAATAAATGCATTTTGTATAGGTGAACACGGAGAAGGTCAGCTTCCGTTATTGAATTATGTAAAATATGACGAAAATATTATAGAGGTAAATGATTATATCAAAAGCAATATGAAGAAAATGCTTATTGATTGGTTTAAGGAAATACAAGGTCTGAATGCTAAAAGAACAAGCGGCTGGACTTCCGCGGTTATGCTTACAGATATATTGGAGGCAATAGCAACGGACAGCGGAAAGGTTATTGAATGCTCGGTGCCCTTATATGGAGAATTGGGGTATACCGGATTGTCATTAGGGATGATGGTCAGTCTCGGCAGAGAGGGCATAAAGGAAATAATTGAACCCAGACTGACAGCATATGAAAAAGAGCAATTAGACGATACTGTAAATAAAATTAAGATACAAATAGAAAGTATATAACAAACTTGAACCCTCTATATGAGGGTTTTTTTGTGCAATAAATCATTATTATGACACAATGTTTATAATTATGAAACAATTAACGAAATTAAGTTTTTGTGAGTAACTCTTAACTTTATTAAGTAAAATGTTTGTAAAGATTTGTAAAAACGAAATAATTTTTGGATATTGAAAGTATTATTAAGTAAATATATAATGAGTGTGGATGGCATATATTATAACACATATTTTGATATGTCACATATAACATAACATATATAATAATTCAGGGGTGGCACATGCAAAGCTTAACTTCAAACTTAAATGTAATGAAATGGACTGACGAAATTATTGAACTTACAAAGCCTGCCAAGGTGGTTTGGATTGACGGCAGCGAAGAACAGTTGAATATGCTTCGTGAGGAAGCCTGCGGTACAGGAGAGTTAATCAAGTTAAATCAGGAAAAATATCCTGGATGCTATTATCATCGTTCACAAAAAGACGATGTAGCGAGAATGGAAGATAAAACATTTATTTGTACAAGTAACAAAGATGATGCAGGGGCAACAAACAACTGGAAAAGTCCGGAGGAAGCCTATAGCTTGGGAAGAGAAATTTTTAACGGTTCAATGCAGGGAAGGACTATGTATATTATCCCGTATTCCATGGGACCTGTAGGATCGGCCTTTTCAAAAATTGGTATTGAAATAACAGACTCCATATATGTGGTTGTCAGCATGAACATAATGACTAGAGTAGGAAAAAAAGCACTGGATGTTCTTGGTAATTCAAATGATTTCGTAAGAGGATTGCATGGAAAATGCAATTTAGATATAGAAAAAAGATACATATTCCACTTTCCCGAGGATAATACAATCTGGTCGTGCAACTCGGCATATGGCGGAAATGT
>JAFACY010000061.1 GCA_023425285.1 Bacillota bacterium | reverse complement strand
TACAACTTAATAAACTAAAATCTTACAGAAACACAAAATCTTAATAATTTGAGAACACACTGCAAAAGTATTGCACTAGAGCATTCTAAAGGAAACGCTCAAGCTTGCAGTAATGGATAAGCTGAACCGGATTAAAAAGAGTTGTAAGATGAAGGTCAATAGGTTGATAATATAGATGGATATTGACGAAAGGGGTGATTCCAACAGGCATGATAAATGAAAACTCAAATAAATAGCAGCAATTTTCGAATTGAAAAAGAAAATTGCTGCTATTTATATTTAGTGAACCATTGTTTTCAATTTGGCTATTTCATAGCAGTTAACCACTGTCACACTTTTAATTTCTCGTATCTCTGTCATTAACCTTTGTTCGGATTCGGATACGACTCTCTGTACATGCTCGGCTATGAGTAAATTGTTGTCGATGAGCATTTCTTTAAATTCTTCTTTTAAACCATCAATTTTTTTGTCCTGCTCATCAAATCTTTTGTCAATTGCATCAAACCTTTTATTTTGCACGTCCATCTTTACATCAATCAGGTCAGATATGGCTTTTAGGTCTTCTTTTGTCAAGCTCATAATTCTATACCTCGTTTCTATACTTTTTATAATTATATCAACTCACGCTTTTGGGTACAAGTTATTTTTATTTAATTTATTTTTATTATTTTATTGATTTTAATTAACAATCATGATATATTATAAAAATATTTATACCAAATACAACTGTATATAAATCAAACACACTATCGGAGGACAAAATGGAGTCAATAAACATAGGAATATTAGGAATGGGGACTGTTGCATCGGGTCTTGTAAATATAATTGAACTTAACAATACAAAGATTGCCGGAAATATAAAAAAACAATTGGTTGTAAACAAGGTCCTGGTAAAAGATGCCGTGAAAAAAAGAAATGTAAGCTTACCGGCTGATACCTATACAACAGACGCTTATGAAATAATAAATAATGAGGAAATACAAATTATTGTTGAATTGATCGGAGGAATAAACCCCGCTTATGAATACATAAAGCTTGCGTTAAACAACAAGAAGCATGTTGTTACTGCCAATAAGGCTCTCATAGCGACTCACGGAGAAGAGCTGGAGCAATTGGCACATATAAACGGTGTCAGATTGATGTATGAGGCCAGTGTAGGCGGCGGTATTCCCATAATCAATACAATCACCGAAAATCTTTCTGTAAATGAATTTGAGCAGATAAAGGGAATAATTAACGGTACAACCAACTATATACTGACTCAAATGACAGAAAACGGTCTGGAATACGAACAGGCTGTAAAAGAAGCGCAAAGATTAGGCTTTGCCGAGGCTGATCCGTCGTCGGATGTGGACGGTGATGATGCGGCATATAAGATAGCCATATTGTCTTCAATTGCATTTAACCAAAGAGTTAATGTCAATGATATACCGAAGGAAGGCATAACCAAAATTTCCAAGGAAGATATCGCTTACGCCAAAGAATTAGGCTACAACATCAAGCTTTTAGCTTCCGCTTCCAGAACAAACGATGAAATAGAATTAAGTGTACATCCTGCATTCATACCATCTGCTCATCCCTTGTCCACAGTTAAAAACGAATTTAACGCCGTATTTTTAAAGGGCAATGCCACAGGAGAAATAATGCTTTACGGAAAGGGAGCCGGTTCTCTCCCCACCGGCAGTGCTGTATTAAGTGATATAGCATCCATTATAAAAAACGAATGCAGAAATAATAGTGGTAAAATTGCAGATTCCCATATGTATAAAATAGTCAACAGGGCATATAAAAAATACTACATCCGGTTTGAGGTTATAGACAAGCCCGGAGTATTGGCTAAGATAGCAAGTGAGTTCGGTAAAAACAATATATCACTTAACTCGGTTGTCCAAAGGCAGAAAAACGGCAATAACACGGCACCGCTTGTGTTCATCACCCACGACACCGAAAGAAAAAACATAGATGCTGCCTTAGCAGAAATCCGCAATTTTGATACCGTAATTCAAATTGCCAGCATTATAGTTGTTGAGGATTTTTAGGCAGAATTTCACTGCAGAATATTTCTGCGATTATTTCATTGCCACGTTCATTAAAATGCAGACCGTCCATACGTATATTCTCATCGTCTGCATTTTTTATTTTCTCATAAAAATCTATATATCTCACATTAAAGCTTTTACTAAATTTAAATATCCATTGACGGTATGTTTTAATTTCTTCCGATATTTTATTAAAATCTGCAAGCTCAGACCATCCCGCATTTATGTCATCAGCCTGAACGTCCACAGGTATCCCTATAACAGGCTCAATATGTCTTGCTTTAGCTTGAAGTACCATGGACATAATGTTTGCCTTGACAATACCCAGATCAGCCCCTGCAATCAAATCGTTAACTCCGCCCATTATAAATACCATGTCCGGTTTTTGCTCTTACACACAGTTATGAAATCTGCTGAGCATGCCTCCTGACGTATCGCCTGATATTCCTTCATTGATTATTTCCACACCCAGTTTATCCTGTGCCAGTTTAGTCCACACCTTTGACCTTCTCACTCCATATCCATAAG
>JAFACY010000212.1 GCA_023425285.1 Bacillota bacterium | reverse complement strand
CTATACAACAATGACATCCCGCTCACATGCGAGGATTTGTACGGTTCAATTGACTATGATTATTATTCTTATGAAAGAAAGGCGGACAGTACATTATTTCTTTCCAAAAATACTTACAGGCAGAATTCTCTTCCCGCAAAGAACTCTCCACCGGAGATAGAATATGTAATTTTAGAGACTAAATTTGATTTTGCTTATCAGCTTGCAAAGGAGCACCTGCTTGAAATACCGGAGTGGAGAGACAACAACAGCTTTGAGTCTGTTGATAACAAAATCTTTGAAACGACAGAGGCATATCAGCGATATTATATTGATAATCCCACAGGTGAGTATATTTTGCTTTTTGATAATAAAATTATTGTACTTAACATGGAAAAACCTCCAACACCAAAGCAAGTGGAAATTATCAAGGAAAAGCTGCAGATTTAATGATAATTAAAAAAACACTTGCAATTTATTGAAAATATTGTATAATAAACAAAAATGAATATTTCAGCTGTGATTAAAGCTACGATTGCTGTATTTCAGAAGAGAGCCGGTGCTTGGTGCAAACCGGTGAATGAAGCAGTCCTTCCACTTTAGGAGCTGCCGGCGAGGAGTCGGGGTGTGGTAGACTATAAACTACTTACGAGTGGTCGGGAAACCGGCAATTTGGGTGGCAACGCGGAATCTTTCGTCCCATTATAATTATTTATTATGGATGAAGGATTTTTTATTTTATTTATAATTGGAGGGCATATGTTAGATTTAAAATTTGTAAGAGAAAATCCTGAAATAGTGAAGCAGAATATTAAAAATAAATTTCAGGAGGTTAAGCTTCCGCTAGTTGATGAAGTTATTGCTTTAGATATTGAAAACAGGGAAATAAAGCAGCAGGCAGATGCGCTGAGAGCGGACAGAAACAAAATATCAAAGGAAATCGGCGGCTTGATGGCTAAGGGAAAAAAGGAAGAGGCTGAGGAATTAAAGAAGAAGGTTACAGAGGAATCAGAAAGACTTGCGGCTTTTGAAGCAAGAGAAGGTGAGCTCGAGGAAAAAATCAAAAAGATAATGATGACGATTCCGAACATAATTGACCCAAGCGTTCCTTTAGGAAAGGATGACAGTGAGAATGTTGAGGTTCAGCGATATGGTGAGCCTGTGGTTCCGGATTTTGATATTCCGTACCACATTGATCTGATGGAAAAATTCAGCGGAATTGATCTGGAAAGTGCCAGAAAGGTAGCAGGCAACGGTTTCTACTATCTGATGGGAGATATTGCGAGACTGCACTCGGCGGTTATATCATATGCGAGAGATTTTATGATAGATAGAGGTTTTACATACTGTATTCCTCCTTTCATGATCCGAAGCGAGGTTGTAACAGGAGTAATGAGTTTTGCGGAAATGGATGCAATGATGTACAAAATTGAGGGAGAGGATTTGTACCTCATCGGAACAAGCGAGCATTCAATGATCGGTAAGTTCATAGACACAATACTTCCCGAAGAATCGCTGCCACACACTCTTACAAGCTACTCTCCGTGCTTCAGAAAGGAAAAAGGAGCTCACGGTCTTGAGGAAAGAGGAGTGTACAGGATACATCAGTTTGAAAAGCAGGAAATGATTGTCGTATGTAAGCCTGAGGACAGCATGATGTGGTATGATAAGCTGTGGCAGAATACTGTTGATATGTTCCGATCACTGGATATACCTGTGAGAACCCTCGAATGCTGCTCAGGAGACCTGGCAGATCTGAAGGTGAAATCAGTGGATGTTGAGGCATGGTCACCGAGACAGAAAAAATACTTTGAGGTTGGAAGCTGTTCCAATTTAGGAGATGCTCAGGCAAGACGTCTGAAAATTCGTGTTAACGGAGAAGACGGCAAGTACTTTGCCCACACATTGAACAACACAGTTGTAGCTCCGCCAAGAATGCTTATAGCATTTTTAGAAAACAATCTCAACGAAGACGGTACCGTAAACATTCCGGCAGCACTGCAGCCATACATGGGCGGAATGCAGATAATAAAATGAAGAAATTCTTCAGATTAGACGTATAATATAATAGTTGTGTATTTTTATTGACATATAATATATTACGTACTATAATCTATTAGTAACTGAATAAATGGTGATGGAGTTCACCGTAATTGCATAGTGCTGATGACTCCTACAGGATAGTGTATCTATCCCTGTAGGAGTTTTTTTGTGACTGAAAAAGGAGTGATTTTATGGCTGCAAGCTTAGCAGTGATTTTATTATTGGGATTACCGGCAAGAAAAATATTTGAGAAATTAAAATTGCCTGGGTTGATAGGAATGTTAGTATTGGGTGTGCTTATCGGACCATACGGTTTTAATCTGCTTCAGGAGGATATGCTCAAAATATCGGGAGACTTGAGAGGCATTGCCTTGATTATTATTTTGTTAAGAGCGGGATTTGGAATTGATAAGGATGATTTAAAAAAGATTGGTATAACTGCATTGAAGATGAGCTGCATACCAGGACTCATAGAAGGCTTGTTTATTGCTGCTGCATCCATGTATTTTCTGGGATTTACATTCAGTCAGGGGGGAATGCTGGGCTTCATCATTGCTGCCGTTTCCCCTGCTGTTGTAGTGCCGGCCATGCTGGAATTAACAGAAAATAATCTTGGCACGAAAAAAGGTATACCTGCCTTGATACTGGCAGGAGCATCTATTGATGATGTCTTTGCCATTACGATATTCAGTGCTTTTTTGGGATTGTACAGCGGTTCAAATATCAACATAGGTGTACAATTGCTAAGTATACCTGTATCTATCATATCAGGCATTATTGCCGGGGTACTGATAGGATTTGTGCTCATAGTAATCTTTAAAAAATATCACATACGTGATACAAAAAAGGTATTGCTGGTGCTCGGATTTTCCATATTGTTAAACCAATTAGAAGCTGTATTAAAGACAAAGCTGCAAATTGCCTCACTGTTGGGAGTAATGGCAATCGGATTTATTATTTCAGAAAAATCATCAAGTATTGGTGAACGGTTGTCTGACAAGTTCAATAAAATATGGATATTGGCAGAAGTCTTGCTGTTCGTACTTGTAGGAGCACTGGTGGATGTGAATGTTGCGTTAAAGGCAGGTATAACAGGAATTATCATAATATTTATTGGATTGACAGGACGAAGTATTGGAGTAATAGTTTCTTTGATAGGAACAGAATACAATTGGAGGGAAAGGCTGTTTTGTGTGATTGCATATATACCTAAGGCTACTGTTCAGGCAGCAATGGGAGCTGTCCCGCTGTCTATGGGAGTTGAATCGGGAGATATAATCCTGGCTGTTGCGGTGCTGTCTGTATTAATCACTGCGCCGTTGGGTGCAATCGGTATTCATTATTCGGCAGAAAAATTACTGGTGGAAAAAAACTGATATTGTATTAAAATCATGGAGATAAAGTTATAAAGCGCAAAAAACTGTTTCAACTTAAAAAATATAAGTTTGAAACAGTTTTTTGTTCAATGCATAAACTTAATAAATATATTCATTGCTTACTAAAATATTTTCCAATATTTCTGTCGGTATTTCAAATTCTACTACTCCCATATAACCCGGAGCAACCTCATATTTATCGAAAGAAATTATCAATTTTCCATTTGATGATATATAAAAGGATTGGTCCATTGATATTTTTTCAAATAATTCCATCGATTCATTTTCTATACCTTCAACCCAATAAAATTTGTTTTCATCCTCATTATGCTGTTTCACCATCTGTTCTTTAATATTGCCGCTGATTATATCAACATAGCTTTCATCCTTAAAAAGGCTTGGAAGAGTGATTAAAATTTCATTTTCCTTGTCTATAGTATCATATCTGAATGTAGTTGATGAAGAACCTACCGTATTTTCGATATAGCGGCCTATTGACAATATTTTATCTGTATCGGTTTTCACGACATATCCGCTTGACACTCCCATATGTCCGCCACCATTTTCTTCTAAACTTTTCATGTCATTTATAAATTTCTCATACAATTCTTTGTTTTCATTAAAATATTTTTCATTTAAGCTGTTTTGTAAACTTTTATTTTCCAAACCATCCAATGCCGGTGTTTCAATATTTGCATCATAAGTTTTTTCATTAAAATTATATTCTTTAAAAGTCAGGACTTTTACGATACTGCCCAAGACAGGTATATCCGATAAGGTTTCTGCCAGCACCTCATTTGTATTTATTCCTACCGTAAAAGCTGTTGTGATAACCGCTGCCGAAGCTGCAGCTGCAAGCAATCTTCTAATATAAACTTTTTTATTCATAGCTTTTTTACCTTCCTTTAATGATTCTTTAACTTTGAATTCTAATTCCGCAGGGATAGGTACACTCATGTATTCATTTTTAAGCTGATTTATTT
This sequence comes from Bacillota bacterium, assembly GCA_023425285.1. Taxonomy (GTDB): domain Bacteria; phylum Bacillota; class Clostridia; order Tissierellales; family Sedimentibacteraceae; genus Sedimentibacter. The sequence continues at coordinate 3,118 of JAFACY010000212.1, read as the reverse complement.
TTTTATCATTCATTGCTAATCCTCCTTGTATAATGATGATATAGTCATTAAGACTACTCACCTATTATTTATAATTTTTAATATCCGATAATAGAAGAAGGTATTCTCCCTTCATCAGATATTATCTAACATAATTATCATGCCTGACGGTTTCCAGATAGACTCCGGCTTTTTCATAAGGTATAATCTTAAGGATAGGACAAACAATGTTATCCTCCTCGGGAAGTCAGTTTCTACTGACCCATACCTATTAATTAGTCAATTAGTCCATTCAATGAGGTGTTATGATTCAGCTGGTTGGGAGCCTCAGGCCATACCCGTATAACTCGCAAGGTTGTGTACTCATTAAATGGAAATGGATTCCTATCAGAAAGGAGCTACTCTTTATGTCAAACATTTTATTTGAAAATTTATTTATTTCGGTTGGTATTGATGTTGGTGCGGACTTCAGCTTTATGTCTATCGCACTTCCTAATCAAACCTTTGTAGGAAAGCCATTTAAAATCCTGCATTCTGATCTTGATTCCCTAAGCTTAGCTGTTTCTAAAATAAAAGAAGCAGAGGAGCTGTATTCCTTAGAAAGTCGCATCTTTCTGGAATCTACGGGAATTTATCATTACCCACTCTTCTGCTATCTTCGTGATAAGGGTTTTAACTGCTCTGTTATTAATCCTATCATCACTAAGAATAGCACAAATATTAACATTAGGAAAGTACATAATGATCGTTTTGATTCAAAAAAAGCTGCCTTAGTTGGTCTAAAACCAGATTTAAAGGTATCCCTTATGCCATCCGACCTAGCTCTCAATTTAAGAAATCTTTCTAGAGAGTACTATGATTTGATGGACAACCGCTCTGCTTATGTGAATAAACTGCAGGGCGAACTGCGAATGGTATTTCCACAATATTTGAAAATCTTTTCTAAGATAACTACAAATACATCTCTGACCTTATTGGAAAAATATACTTCACCAGAAGCATTTTTAAATGCTTCTGAAGATGATATTATTACTTCCATACGGTCTACTGCAAGATTTGGACTTACATATGCTAAAACTAAGTATATCGCCATAATCCAAGCAGCTAATGATGCAAGTGCCTTTGGTTATTCAGTAAGCAGTAACTTCAAGCGAATTCGCTTGTATATTCGCTTAATCAGAAACTATGATGATGAAATATCATCTATTCTTTCTGATATGCATGAATTAGTTGATTCTAATGAAACCACCGATTTTGTGAAGCAAATCCATCTAATTGAATCTTTCAAAGGTGCTGGATTTTTATCTGCTGTAAGTTTAATGAGCGAAATCGGAGATTTCTCAGCATTTCATTCATCTAAACAACTTTTTGCTTACTTTGGATTGGATCCTTCAGTAAAACAATCCGGAAAGTATGAAGGCACCAAGATTTCTATGTCAAAGCGTGGCTCCAGGATTGCCAGAAGAGTTATACATACCATGGCTTTAATTAGCATCAGTAAGAACAAAAATGGCTCACCCATTAATCCTGTGTTACGTGATTACTATTTGAAGAAATGCCAGTCAAAACCTAAAATGGTTGCTCTGGGTGCTGTTATGCATAAAGTCTGTAATATTGTATTTGCCATACTTCGTGATGAAAAAGAATTTTCAGTCATCACACCTGAAAAACATCAAATGAATTACTTAAAAGCTAAATGCGATAAGGCTGCATAAAGTAATTCCATAATCAGCTTCTTCTTTTTGAGATGTTCTCAAAGAGTTTATTATTGTTACCTTTTTTTAGTCTAACTTATTTTTTAAATGTTTTTATTTAACTATTGACAATTCTTAGCTGGACTAAATTAATCCTTCATTTTAATTCGCAATATATCCAGCGATTTGTATAATCTGGTTTTTACAGTATTAACATTTACATCAAGAATTTCGGCAATTTCTTCTATTTTTAAATCCTCAAAAAATCTTAATATAATAATGCTGCGATAACTGTCAGGCAATCCATCCAATGCCTTGTACAAATCTATATCTGTGTATGTATCATTGAATTCATTGATATGAGAATATAGAACTTCATTATCTAAAGTTATTATCTTTTTTTGTTTTCTGATACAATCCAGGGAGCAATTTACCAATATTCTATAAAACCAAGTCTTCATAAATTCAGGATTTCTTAAGGTATTTAAAGATACTAAAGCCTTAAATATGGATTCTTGAACAATATCCAAAGCATCATCAATATTTTTTACATAACTATATGCTATCCTGTAATGTTTTTCTTTGTTTTCAATAACATATTCTTCTAATTGTTTTTCTAATTTTGAACTGATTCGCACGAATTTTCACCTGTCTTAATGTTGATGTACATCTTAATGTGTTACATTCTTTAGATGATTATACATTCAAAAAAGTTTTAATAAAATATATTATTTGTTATATTCAACCGACACTCGTACTTGGCAGGAAAATTATTGGTGGAAAAAATTTAACATATGTATTACAATTAATGAAATCAGCAAGTGAATTATGGAGAGGGTTACTATGATTTCTGAGGATAAATTAATAAAGGTATTAATAAGGGGCAGATATGAATGCTATATAAAAAAGAGCACTGAATACAACCCATATGTCAAATCCGAATTGTATGATTGGGACTTTAAAATGGAAACAGACGATTTGATATTTACGGACTCTTACAGAGGTGTTAATCCTTACAGCGGCGTGGAGTATGTATATGAAAAGGACAGAAGTGATCCTGTGTGGTTGTGTGATTATGTGGGATATGTGAACCGGGATGCAGAGGTATCCGCCGGGGAAATTTATAAATTTCTGAAGGAAGCAAGAGGAAAGCATTTGTTGAACTGTAATGAAAATCTGTTTTCAGATTATACCTATGAAAATGGTATGTTTAAATACGAAACATTTTTTCAGGGTGATGTAAGCTCATTGCTGCAAACAGAAAATTTTTATTATAATAATTTACTGGCAGCCCAGCAGATTACGGCAGGCAGATTAAAGAAGTCCAGCGGTGTGATGTCAAGAGGGAAATGAAATAAAAAACATATATTTTTGATTTATTTCTCAAAAGACAAAAAACAACCACCAAAGCCCTGTCGACCAAATTTTAAAAAAATGAGCAGGGC
>JAFACY010000245.1 GCA_023425285.1 Bacillota bacterium | reverse complement strand
TCATGAAGCTCCTTGATAATTTGCTTGATTATTTCTTTTCTGTATTCCCTGTTATTAATATGTTCGCTCATAATATCTCCTTATTCTTTAATTTCAAATCCTCTTTGGATTAATTCTTCCTTTATTTTTTCCATGGGTATTCCCTTTGCCCTTGACCCCTTTGTAAGAGTCATAATTCTTCCTGCAGTATTGATCATTCCCGGCAGCGTTATGTCCTTAAACCCAATGCCTGCCAATGCCTCCTGCAATTCAGGATACTCCTTACACAGTTCGTATACACTTTTGTTAATATCAATAACTTTGCTCATATAATCACCTCAAAATATTAATATATCACATATATATAGTTATACCTAAATATAATGAAATTAAACAAATATAAATATCATTATGCTCTATGCAGATTGTGTCAAATTTTATATGTTTATTACTTTTTCAAATATTATATTGATTTCTTTTTAACAATGATATAATATTTACTTAAGACGTTAATTTTTAGGAGGGAATTTTATGAAAAAAACAATTTTTACACTGAGCTTAATACTGATGCTGGTATTATCATCGGCAACCGCATTTGCACAAAGCAACGAAATAGTAGTTGCTATCGATTCTGAAAATGTTGAATTTACCGCTGAAACAGGACATCCTTTCGTTGATGAAAACAGCAGGACTCTTGTTCCGTTCAGAAAAGCTCTTGAAGCATACGGTGCAACTGTAGAATGGAACACTGATGAGCGTATTGCAATTGCCGAAAAGGGCAGTGTTAAAGTCGAGGTTCCCATCGACCAGAAATACATATTGATAAACGGAGAACAAAAGGCTACAGACACTCAGGCTAAAATAGTTAACGGCAGGACATATCTTCCTATCAGAGCCGTTATTGAAGCCTTCGGTTCAAGCGTTGAGTGGGATGCCGCTTTAAAAACCGTAGTTATAACTACAGCTCCTGTTGATGCAAAGGCTATGTTTATGGAAGCTAACAGCAAATCCGCAGAGTGGAAAAACTACGATGCCGATGTTAAGGTAGATATTTCTTTGGACATACCGGATGAAGCGGGCAGTGTTCAGACTATGAACATGAAAATGAATATGTACATGACTTTATTCACTAACCCTATGAAAGCAAAAATAAGCGCGGATATGATTGTAAATGTTGCGGGACAGGAAATAACCCAGCCATTTTTAAACATGTACATGGTAATGGATGAAAATGGTATGACTCAATACATGGGAATGAACAATAACGGTGAAACCACATGGATGAAACAAACAGTTGCTAATGAAATGTTTGGCGATTTGCTGAAATATGATGACGAAACAATTGCAAAAAATAAAGAAATAACTGAAAAATACACGAAGGACGTTAAATATTTCGGCAAGTATAAGGATGGAGACAAAACTCTTTCAAGATTAGAGTACACAATGTCTGGAGATATCTTCAAGGATGTACTTGGTGAAAGCCTTGAAAATATGCCTGTTCCTACAAACGAGCAGGAAGAAGCAAGCTATGAAGCACTGAAAGCACTGGCAAGCGGAAGCTTTGGCGATATGAAGTATATAATCTATGTTGATGATGCAACTAAGGAAATTGTTAAATATGAGATGGACTTAGGAAATATCATGCAGCTTGTGATGAGCAGCATGACCGATTTGATGGGTGAAATGCCGAAGGAAGCTTTGGATATGTTAAAGACTATGAAGGCAACAATGTCTATGAACGTTTTAAACGTTAACCAGGCTGAAGCTTTTGAAATACCTGAGGAAGTACTGAATGCCCCTGATATCAGCGAAGCATTGGAGCAGTTATATCCGGAAGCAGGTACCGAAGAAACTTCTGGAGAGGAATTGCCATCTAATTAAATTATTACAACTATGAGAGGAACCCCAAATCCTCTCATTTTTTTATTTAATAAATCAGCTCCATATGTTAATATTAATAACATCACTTATAGGAGCGCAAAATGAAAAAAATATTTATTTGTATGTTAATTTTATTATTGTCAGGATGTGTGTCTGCAGAGGAACCAAAAAGTCCACCTCCTGTTGAGGAGCCAAGTCCACCGGTTGAGCTGGAAGAACCTGAGGATAGCAGCTTATTTCATGAATATAACGAGCAGGCTGCAAGACTTTTAAGGGAAATGACCACAGAGGAAAAAATAGGTCAGATATTCCTGGTAAGATACCCTGAAGCTGATAAACTGGATTTGTATCTATCCATGAGACCCGGCGGTTTTATAATGTTTGGAAGGGATTTTGCCGGTAAAAGCAAGCAGGAGGTTATAGATAATATCAATTATTGTCAGATCAACAATACAGTACCTATGGTAATTGCAGTCGATGAAGAGGGCGGAACGGTTGTGAGAGTAAGCTCAAATCCTCTCTTATCTGATGAAAGATTCAAGTCACCTCAGGAGCTGTATGAATACGGAGGTTATGAGGAAATTGAAAGAGATACTGTAAAGAAGTCCGAACTTTTATCTGAGCTGGGCATTAATTTAAATTTGTCGCCTGTTGCGGATGTATCTGTTGATGAGACAGATTTCATATATGAAAGAAGCTTCGGAAAAGATGCCGAAGAAACTGCAACGTACGTAAGAACCGTTGTTGAAGCAGCAAAGAAGCAAGGAGTTTCTTCATCCCTGAAGCATTTTCCCGGCTATGGCAACAACGTTGACACACATACCGGCTCTGCAACCGATACCCGTCCTTTTGAGCAATTTGTAAGCAGTGATTTTATACCTTTTAAAGCAGGTATCGAATCAGGCGCGGAAAGTGTATTGATTTCCCATAACATCGTTGAAGCAATTGACCCCGAGCTTCCGGCTTCATTGTCAAAAAATGTTGTGGGTATTTTAAGATATGACATGGAGTTTACGGGAATAGTTATGACCGATGATTTATCAATGGAAGCCATATCAGAACTCAGGGCAGAATTATCTCCTGAGGTAACGGCTGTGACCGCAGGCAACGATATGCTCATAGTAACTGATTTTGAAAGCAGCTTTCAGACATTATTAAATGCGGTGAACTCCGGAGAAATTCTCATGGACAGGATTGATGAGTCGGTGCTCAGAATATTAAAATGGAAATATTATATGAAACTGTTCAGGTAGCTGCAAAGCTACCTTCTGCTTTGTTTATGCTGCTCTATCAATTCCCTTAATTTATTTACAACCTCCATATTTCCGGTATTGTCCGGCTTACCCATCATATCAGCTACCACCAGCTTAAGCATATCATCAATTCTGTGCTCTCCAACAGATTCTATGAATTTATCTATACCCTTTTCCTTGATGCTTGATGAAATGTCCTTTATATAATGATATCTGATCAGTATGCAGACATCCTCAATAAAATCATCATCATATCCGAGGCGTTTCAATATTTTTTCACTTTCCTCTGCGGATTTTATGTGATGACCGTAGAAATGTCCTCTGCACTTTTCATCTACTGTAAAGCAATCCGGCTTGGATATATCATGTAACAGCGCAGCCATCCTCAACGTCAGTCTCGGTTCGGTTGAATCCACAACAGCCATCGTATGATCCAGCACATCCTTGTCATGATAGGGTGTTTTTTGATCAAAGCCCTTTAGCTTTACCAACTCGGGTATTATCTCATTTATCTGACCTGTTTCCAACAATTTATATATACCTTCTGAAGGTTTGTGACTTAAAAGTATTTCGTTTAAAATTTTTTTACACATTTTTTCTCCTTTTGGGAACTATTTACGTAAAACTTACGTCTAATTAAAGTGGTATTTTAATTTAAAATATTATACACAATAATACATTAATTTTGTTTGTCTTTCAATATTAAATATTAGCTTTAACTTTTTCCAAAAAAAGTATATAATAAGATACGATGTAAGGAAGGTGATTGTATGAAAAGATTTTTAACAATTTGCTTAAGCACATTAATAACAACCGCTTCATTTTTTTCTCTGAATACATATGCCGCTGATTACAGCGCAAGTAATTTTTATGAGCTGGAAAATGTATTGTTCAAGCAGATGAAGGAATATAATGAAGTATTCGATATAAAATATACCGGCTCTCTGGAAAATATCGAAGAAATATTAAAAAATGCGGTTGACAAGGACCCATATTTAAATTCCAATATAAAATCCGTTGGATGGAAAATTGAGGGCACAAAAAAAGTAAGCAATATTAATGTTACTGTTGATTATATAATTACTAAGACAGAAAGAATTCAGGCGGACAAACAAATTGATAACATATTATCTGAAATCATAAAACCCGGTATGAATGACCATGAAAAGGTTAAGGCAGTACATGATTACATAATTTTAAACGGTAAATATGATGAAAATAAATTGCTTTATTCCGATTATGACCTGCTCACTCAGGGTAAATCCGTTTGCAACGGCTACGCTTTGTTAACCTACAATATGCTTAACAAGCTTAATATTCCCGTCAAGTTAGTTACCGGTATGGGAAATTCCGAATTGCATATATGGAACATGGTTCAATTAAGCGGTCACTGGTTCCATCTGGATGCCACCTGGAACGATCAATTGCCTGATAACAACACAATTTTATACAGCTACTACATGCTGACGGACAACGAAATATCAGAAGACCATATAATTGATGAAAATCTCAGTATTCCTGCGGCAAATAAAAGCTATTATAAGCTTTTGAAAGAATTATCATATGACAAGCTGCTTATGGAAACAGGTCTCGACATATATGATGATGTGAACACCGCAAAAAGTGAAAATGAATTGAAAAATATTCTTACATACAAAATAAAGCACCGCCCGCTTAAGATCTCAGTCCGAGTTCAGAATTCTGTGTCTCAGGATGTTATAAATTCCGCGATGTCGGGGCTTCTCAGGAATGATTATGTTTCGATTATAAGCTATGATTCTCCGCTTAAGACCGATGCTTCAGGCGAATATAAAATATTAAATTTATATATCAGCTATAAAGAGACTCCGGACAGCATTGAATTTGAATCTGCAAACAGAGTTTACAACACTGCGACAAAAGCCGATTTTAATGTATATGCCAAGTATGGCAATAAAAAGGTCAATATAACAAAGGATGTACTGCTATATCCGTACAAGCATGAAGGAATAAGCGTACATGAAGGTACAATGACATTTAAAAAGCCCGGAAGCTATAAATTAATATTTGAATTTCAGGGGCTTCAGCAGGAAGTATCAATAGCTGCTCTGAATTCAAATGCATTTGAATTTATAACAAGCAAAAAACCTGACAATCCGGTAAACGTAAAGGTTTATGACCAATATATAAATTTCAGTTCCATCAATCAATGGCCGTTTATTGAAAACGGCAGGACGATGGTACCATTGAGAGCCGTATTTGAAGTACTTAACTGCAATGTAAGCTGGGATGCAGGAGCAAGCTCAGCCATAGTGGAATATGAGGGTACTAAAATAGTGATTCCTGCCGGCAGTAATATTGCATATATTAATAATGAAGAAAGTTCTCTGGATGCTCCGGCAAAAATAGTGAACGACAGAATCATGGTGCCTTTAAGATTCATAAGTGAGGCAATAGACAAGACAGTCTTATGGGATGATAAAGACAAAACAGTCTTAATTTATTAAATATGGAGGCATAAATGAGCTCTTTTCACGACCCTTTCGGAGGATTTGACATGATGTTCGGATTATTTCCGATAATGTTCTTTTTAGTATTCGGGATAATAATATTTACCATGATAAGAAACATATCCGTCAGTATGAAAAATAACAAGCAGCCGATAATACCTGTGGAAGCTAAAATAGTAGCAAAAAGATATGATGTATCACATCACAGCCACAACCATGGGGATAATCATAACCACTACTCAAGCAGCACCAGATACTTCGTGACTTTTGAAATGACTAACGGAGAACGTATGGAGCTTGAAACTCCCGCAAACGAATTTGGAATGATGGTTGAGGGAGATACGGGAACGCTGGAATTTCAGGGAACAAGATTTATAAGCTTTACAAGATAAACATTAAAACAGCGAGTATATATAACTCGCTGTTTAATTTTTTTATTCAACTTTTTGTTTTAATACTTCAACAGCTTTTTGAAGCTGATTGTCTGTATTATAGAATTCATATCCGTAGCCCTCTGCATCTTCGGGTAATTCTATTTCAATGTCAGGCTCTATTCCGATACCATGGATGTTGACGCCGTTTGGTGTAAAATATTCAGACACCGTCATCTTAACACCCTCACCCTGATTTCCGAATTGCTGAACACTCTGAACTATTCCTTTTCCGAAGGTCTTGGTTCCGATCAATGTTGCCCTTCCGGTATCCTTCATTGCTCCGGCCATTATTTCAGAAGCGCTTGCGCTTCCGTCATTTATTAATAAAACTATCGGTATGTTCTCCGCTTTGGAATCTGATTTGAAATGCTTTATATCTCCCGCCTTGGTCTTGGTATACGTAATTATACCTTCACCCATGAACATATCGGAAATATCAACCGTGGCATCTATAATGCCACCCGGATTATATCTTAAATCAACAACCAGACCCTTCATTCCCTTGCTTTTCAGATCTGTATATGCTGCTTCAAAGTCCTTGGCAGTCTGCATGTCAAAGGTTGTAATCCTTATATATCCTATATCATCATCAAGCATTGAGGATTTTATGGTCTTAATCCTGATTTTTTCCCTGTTGATTACCAAATCAGAAACATCCTTGCTTCCGTCCGCATTTTCTCTTTGCACAGTAAGGGTTACACTTGTACCCGGCATGCCCTTCATAACATTTACTGCCTGCTTTATCTGGCTTGCGGTATATTCGGTACCATTAATTTTTATAATTTTATCACCCGTTTTAAGCCCTGCCTTATCCGCCGGGGTATCCTCTATGGGAGATACAACCATAATTCTGTTATCATCACTTTCGGTTATATAAACACCTATTCCCTCATATGACCCTTCTGTATCCTGCATAAGTGCACTAAACTCTTCTTTATTCATAAACTGAGTATAAGGATCTCCTAAAGCCTTCAGCGTTCCTTCTAAAGCTCCTTCGAGCATTTTTTCCTCATCAGCTTCATACAGGAACTCTCTTTTTGCCAGCTCCATTATACTTTCCTGCTTAGAATACTTTTCATACGTATTTTTCATCTTTGTATATGCTTCCTGGGATATGACTACCTTATTACCCATCTCCACCATGAACACATTGCCAAGGGTAAGAGTCAAAAAAGCAGTTACAAAGACAACAACGATAATCGTAAGGATATATTTTCTCTTAGATACCATATACTCACTCCTAATATTAAAGTTAAGCCAAAATTAAACGCTTATATTTATTTATATGTCTAATTGTACAATTTTATCCTACACAAATTAATACAACCCTAACTTTGATATTATAACACATATGAGTATAAATAAAAATAAATTTTTGATGATTTAGTATTTATGACGAAAAATCCTCTATAAACATGATGGCATCCTTTATCATTTCCGGAGTCACCGTATACGGATAATGTCTTACATCAATTCCCTTCAGAGCCTTTTCAATTACCTTGTCTACGTCGTCCATTGAACAATGCAGCTCAGAAAGCATTGTGGGGAATCCCATTTCCTTATTGAATTTATAAATTCTATCAAGCTCCTCTTTTTGCTTATCTGCTGCAAGAAGCACCAATATTCCGTAGGATACTATTTCTCCGTGTAGATGTCCGTGCTTTTCTATTTGCGGGATAACGGTGAACCCGTTATATACGGCATGTGCAAGTCCGGTATTCAAATCTATGTTGACCATGTTTGAAACGTATCCTGTTGAAATTATAATCCCTAAAATTATCTCTTCCAGTTCGTCCGATACCCTGTTATTTTTGCAGTCCTCGAGTGCTTTAACTCCATGCTTCACAAACGGTCCGTTGCACATTGCCGCAATGTTAACCCCCATGCCCTGGGAATGATTGAGTTCATCCCCTCGGCTTGAAACAGAGCTTTCAAAATATTTTGCCATGGAATCGCCTATTCCCGCCCAGAAATATTTATCCGGTGCATTTGCGATTATTTCGCTGTCTATGAAGATGTGTACAGGCGTTACATTTGAAAATGAATATTCTCTCAATGAACCGTCCGGATGGTATATGATACCCAGACTAGTACAGGACGCACAGGTGGAAGCAATTGTAGGGAATGCAAAGAACACTCTGTCTGTTGTTTGCGCCAATACCTTTCCCGTATCAATCGCCTTTCCTCCTCCCACTGCAAATATCATATCTGCTTCCTGTACTTCCGGAATTGCTTTTAAGCGTTCTATATTTTCTATAGATGCCTCTTTACCAAAGGGGAAAAATCCTGTAATCTGAATTTTACTTCCTTCAACCGCATTCTTAATTTTTTCCTCCGCAGCCTTCATAGCGCGTTCGCCGCCTATTACAGCCGCCTTTTTTCCATATATGCCGCAAATTTTAACTATATCCTCATAGGCATCACTGCCTATGGTATAACCGGGACAAAATTGTGTTTTCATATTGATCTCCTTTTAGTATTTGTTTCTTATTAATATTCTGTTCTTTCTGTAAATGAGGATTTTATGTCAGTGCTGCCGTTTTGTTCCTTCATAAACTTGCGGTTCTTATATGCTCCCACAGTCAGGAACGGAATTATGATTATTGCGATTCCTAAGTAACCCATGTATCCGTAGCCGTATTTAATGATTTTGTCCAGACCAACCATTGATATTCCCATTGATAAGAACATTATGAAAGCAGATACGATTATTCTTCTGATTACAACGCTGTCTATTTTAGACAATGCTTTTGCTTTTTCGAATTTTGTAACAAAACCATAAATAGTTGTAACTCCTGTGGAAATAAAGCAAAGGAACAAGCAAATATTGTATGCCCAGAATATATATGCCTTATTTAACTGTCCTGCTATAAACAATGTAGGTAATGTTGTTTCTCCTGCCTGTGTAAAGTCGGCATACCATGCCAGCAGCATTACCACAGATAAAACTAATGCAAAAGAATTTATCGCGAAGGAAATCAACATTGATCGGGAAATTTCCTTAGTATTTTTCAGTGATTTACCACATGAAATCATGGTTGGAATTACAACAGACTGAAATCCTGCATAAGTAAATGCCTTGAAAATTCCTGTTCCTATATTCGCTCCGCTTGGCTTTACTGCAAAGATTGTTGATATTTCAGGCATCTTTGCACCAATTCCCAATATGAAGATAATTCCGCATGTTACCAGAATTCCTACCGACATAACCGTTGATGCTTTTGAAACCAATGATGCTCCGAATATTGTCATTGTCAAAAGTATTGCACCAACCGATAAAACAGCGTAAACATAAGGTATGCTATATGTTTTATTCAGCAGTGAAGCAGCTCCGGCTATTACAGCACCTACTGCACACAAAACCATAATATAAAAATAAATATCAAATAATACCGAAAATTTATCAAACGGGTGATACAAATTTTGAAAAAGTTCCTTATAGCTTGTAAGCCCTCTCGAATTGTACATAATCATACATTCGCGAATAGTCAATGTTAAAAGTGCCATAGCAATAATTGCCATAAACGGTGCAGTCCATCCATACTGCACATAGTACTGAGTTGCCTGATTTCCTGTTGCAAAGCCACCGCCTGCATGTGAACCGAACAGCACACATGCCACCGCAAATACTCCCGCAAAATTCATTGTCTGTGTTGATTGTTTCTGTTGCTTCTCCATTTTTAATACCTCTCATGATTTTATTTTTTTAATACACCATATTTCCTCATGAGAGAAGGCATAAAAAAATCTTCCTCTCTCAGGGAAATTAACCCTAAGAGACGGAAGATATATGATCTTTCGCGGTACCACTCTTATTCATTTCATAACGAAATGCACCTCTGGATACAGATAACTCGATATCCTGCCTTTTTTTAACGGTTGGCTTACCCGTACCTTCCTACTGATATATTTTTACAATTTTCGGAAGATCCGCTCAAAGGCTAGTTCAGCATTTCATTGACGTTGTTTCACACCTACCAACAACTCTCTGTAGTCGCTTCTGTGCTTACTGCTCCTTATCACAGCGTTTATATTGCTCATTCAATTGTGTATTTTTTAGAAGTATAGCATCGACCTCATAAGCTTGTCAATATATATTTTAAAAAATTTTTAAAAATATTTTTGTATATTCTATCATTATTCAAATAATCCATATACCTGATACCCTATATAAAAAAACACCTCTCTCGCCAAAAATGTCATCCTGCTTTTAAATGTTACATATCTTGTTGATGGCGTAGGCGAAGAATACGCCACCAATCCATAATCCTCAGCCATCATCATCGCTCTTTTCATATGCAATGGATCGCTCACAATGATTACATCCTTAAATCCATTTTCTTTTACTATTTCCGCAGCATATTGTATATTTTCTTCTGTAATAGTTGACCTTTCCTCAATAAATATATCTTTCTCCGGCACTGAATTTACAACGGCATAATTTTTAGCAACAATTGCTTCGGAAAGCTCATTACCTTCACCCATTCCGCCTGTAAAAATCAGATTGTCCACATGTCCGCTCTTATACAACCATATCCCGTGCTTAATTCTCTCTTCAAAAACAGGTGACGGCTTATCACCCCACACCGCAGCACCTAAAATTACAGCGGCATCAGCATTATTAAGCTCGTTTATATTACCGTAACTGTATATATCAAAAGCTGCATAGAGTGTGCATACAATAAATATAATCAGTAAACAGGTCAATACCTTTTTTATATTTTTTCTTCGTTGCCTCATAATTACCCCTGCAGAGCACCTGCATGTGTCATATCCGTCTGATGGAAGATATAGTCCTTAGTTTAAAAAATGTACTCAAATTTCTGCTTATTTATAATGTTTATATTAAATTCTATATCTATTATATCAGACTTTCATATATAGAAAAAGGCATATTTTCCCCTGGCTGAAATATGCTCCTGCTATTATAGCAGCGACTAAATATTGGATTACTTGCTGCTACGTCTTTAAAAAGAACTTTGTTACAACATTATGCACAGGAAAACATTCCCCACCTACAATAATTGATAAAATATTACACATAAGGTTTATTTATTACATTAAAAAAGCAGCAGAAATTAATCTGTTGCTTTTACTACCAAAAATTATATTATTCTTTCGTGGATTCATTACCCCTTAATCTATTTACTATATACAATAATATGCAAGACCCGATTACAGCAACTATTATACTCCATATATTAAAACCTGTAACACCTGATGCTCCTATTAAATTGAATATAAATCCTCCAATAAAAGCTCCAACAATACCAATTGTAATATTTGCAAAAGCACCCATCTCTGAGTCCTTCCCCATAAACATACTCGCTATCCATCCTGCAAGTGCTCCTAAAACCAACCACGCAATATATCCCATAATTCCACCTCCCTAGACAAACAATTTATTTGAAAGTATGCCCAATATATTATAATAATATTAAAGAATACTCTATTATTTTGTTTTACTGTATTAAAAAAGAACCCTGTTAAGAGTTGATCTGACCCTTGTCAAGTAGACAAGGGTTAGATCATTTATACAAGTAGGTTCTTTTTTATTGTTTTTCAAGTTGGTGAATAATTTGCAAATTGAGTTTTTATCAACTCAATTTATCAGCTACAAACCTTACAATTACTGAACCATGAGGGATTCGAACCCCCGACGAACAGATTCGAAGTCTGCGACTCTATCCACTGAGCTAATGGTCCAAGATTTCTTGACTATGAAATTATACTACAAATATCCTTATG
>JAFACY010000123.1 GCA_023425285.1 Bacillota bacterium | reverse complement strand
AAAAATAAGCAGCGCCCGAATATCAGATATATGATACCGGACGCTACTTATTTTCTTCGATACCCATTCCATACCTCTCAGTACAGATTCAACTAGTCTTACTAATTACTACCCTACCAATCTTCTTGCATTGTCATGATGCAATTGATTTCAATAATCTGACTGTTAACGGATCAGACCACAATTTTATCATAACAAATTGCAATGATATTGACTTCGTTAGAATTATTGTAAAACTTGTTGTCTTATATGTATACCCGAGTTTTTTTCATTTTAAACACAAAATAATAAAGATTTTTTTAAATTTTTATTATTGAGATGGATGATTTTAATTTGTGGTTTTTATATTTGTAAATAATAGTTTTATCCATTATAATGAGTAAGGAGAATGAATACAATTATAATGTACAGGAGTGATAATATGAATAAAACAAATATAGAAGCAAAATTAAAAGGGAATATGGCATTTGAAATGGAAATTAACGGACACAAGGTTGTAACAGATGCGACGGTGGAAAACGGGGGCAATGGATATGGACCGAGTCCTAAGGCTTTGCTGCTGGCAGGTGTTATCGGATGCTCCGGAATAGATATAATGCTTATAACCGGTAAAATGAGACTGGATATTGAGGATGTCAACGTAGAGGTTGAAGCGGAAACGAGAGATGAACACCCCAAAATTTACAATTATATTAAATTAATATACAAATTTAAAGGAAAGAACCTGCCATACGATAAGCTTGAGAGAGCGGTGCAGCTGTCCATGGAGAAATACTGTGGGGTTGCGGCAATGCTTAATAAGGCTGTGCCTATTACATACGAAATACAGATAATAGAATAAAGAGGAAAGAGGAATTATGAACTGGACAGAGGTAAAAATATACACAACAACTGGCGGAATAGAAATAATAAACGGTGCGTTGATAAATCTGGGTATTGATGATGCTGTGATTGAGGATGCAGGTGTATTTGATGATTTCATACACAATGACACCCTGAACTGGGACTATTATGATGAAGAGCTTGCCGAGATGAAGAACTGCGAAAGCTGTATCAAGGTATATTTATCGGATGACAATCAGGGAAAAAGCTTGTTTAAGGAAATAGAAAAATTTATTGACGGCTTAAAGGAAGAATATAAGGATATAGACTTAGGAAGACTGGAGATAGAAACACAAATTTTGAACGATGAGGATTGGGCTAATAACTGGAAGCAATATTTTAAACCGTTTACCGTATCCGATAAAATAATTATCAAGCCTACATGGGAGGAACTGAGCGAGCCTGTTGAGGATAAAATAGTTCTGGAGATAGATCCGGGCATGAGCTTCGGTACAGGTCAGCATCATACGACACGCCTCTGCATAGAACAGATGATAAAGCATGTGCAAAAAGACACGGATGTACTTGATATGGGCTGCGGAAGCGGCATATTGTCAATTGCGGCATTACTTCTGGGAGCCAAGAGAGCAACCGGCGTGGATATAGATGAAAATGCGGTTAAGACTGCAAAGGAAAATGCGGAGCTGAATGATATTTTCGAGGATCGTCTTGCCTTGTATTGCGGAGATGTAACAGAGGATGAAGATTTGCAAAGGAAAATAGGCTTTGAGAAATACGATATGATTGTAGTAAATATTATTGCCCAGATAATAATGGGAATGAGTTCGACATTCCCTAAGTTTTTAAAAAAGGGCGGTCTGATTATAGCATCCGGCATCATAAAAAAATATGTGGATGATGTTGTCAGGAATTTTGAAGGACTGGGCTTTGAAATTATGGAAATCAATGAAAGTGACGAGTGGGTGTCTGTAACGGCGAAGCTGAAATAGTGGAGGAAGGTATGTTCAGATTTTTTTGTGCCGATGACAATATTATCGATGATAAGGTTGTCATCACCGGCGGAGATTTAAAGCATTTGAAAACAATTTTAAGGGCTAAAACCGGCGATGAGGTTTCAATAGTTACAGAGAGTAATGAATTTATTGCAGAAATTGAAGAAATACACAATGATGAAATAATTTGTTCCATAGTTGACAGATTGGAAAGAAACAATGAAACCAATATTAGCATAACACTGTGTCAGGGGATCCCGAAACAGACTAAAATGGAGACCATAATTCAGCAAAATGTTGAGTTGGGGGTAAAATCCTTCATCCCTTTAATAACCGAAAGAACTGTCGTTAAATTAAATGACAAGGACAGAGAACAGAAAAAATTGGATCGTTGGAGAAAAATTGCAAAGGAATCATCAAAGCAAAGCAAAAGAAACATTGTTCCGACTGTTGAGGATATAATGACGATAAAGGAGCTTATTGAAAGAATAAAAAAGGAGGATCCGGTTGTCCTGGTTCCTTATGAGCTGGAGGATGTTTCGACATTAAAGGATGTTTTGTCATCTACAGGGCAAAACTATTACATAGTAATAGGTCCTGAGGGCGGCTTTGATTTAAAGGAAATAGAATTGTTTAAGAGCATAGGTGCTCACATTGTTACGTTAGGCAAAAGGATAATGAGGACTGAAACAGCAGGAGTAGTGACCTCAGCCGTAGTATTGTATGCATGTGACGAGATGATGTAATTTTTTATTATTTTTTTTAAGATATACATAGAGACAAAATGGAAAGAATAAGGTATAATATGATAAGGTTTTCATAAAAAAATAAAGGAGGAGTTATTATTCTATGAAAAAGATGCAATTAACAACAAAGATTTTTATAGGGTTGGCATTGGGTATTGTTATGGGAATTTTTCTTCAGCCGAATCCGGGAATCGCAAACAATTATATTAAACCGTTTGGAACATTGTTTTTAAACCTCATTAAACTGGTAATCGTGCCATTGGTATTTTCATCGTTAGTAGTGGGAGCATGCAGTATGGACGATGTAAGAAAGCTTGGAAGAATCGGCGGAAAAACCATGGCTTACTATCTGCTCACAACTGCGTTTGCAGTTACAATCGGTCTTGTTTTAGCCAATATTACAAATGTAGGCGGAGGTTACATCATACCTGCTGACGCAAAGTATGAAATAGCCGAAGCGCCGAATGTTATTGAAACACTTTTGAACATTATACCGTCCAATCCTTTAAAAGCACTTGTTGATGGTAATATGCTCCAGATTATCTCTTTTGCATTAATAATAGGAGCCGGTATCATAGGTATTGATGAGAAGGGAAAGAATTTGCAAAGCTTCTTTGAATCCTTTGCGGAAGTAATGTATAAAATAATCGGCGTTGTTATGGAATTTGCTCCTATAGGAGTATTTGCTTTGATCACTCCGGTTGTTGCCGTTAACGGACCGACGGTACTATTGCCTCTCCTTAAACTGATAATAGTGGTATATATAGGATGTGCTCTTCATGCGATACTTACATATTCTGCGACGGTCTGGGGATTTGCAAAGTTATCACCTTTACAATTCTTCAAGGGAATATCACCTGCTATGATATTTGCTTATACGACTGCCAGCAGCTCCGCAACGTTACCTATCAGTATGAAAAGATGCGAAGAAAATCTAGGTGTTCCAAAATCGATTTGCAGCTTTACTCTTCCGTTGGGTGCTACAATCAACATGGACGGTACTGCTATTTATCAGGGTATTTGTGCAGTCTTTATAGCCCAGATATACGGTATACCTTTACCTCTTACCGCACAATTAACAATTATATTGACTGCAACATTAGCTTCGATCGGTACGGCGGGAGTTCCGGGGGCAGGTATGATTATGCTCGGTATGGTTCTCCATACGGTAGGCTTACCGGTTGAAGGTATTGCAATTATTGCAGGTGTTGACAGAATTCTTGATATGATGAGAACAATGATTAACGTAACGGGCGATGCTGCGTGCTCGGTAGTTGTTGCTGCGACAGAAGGTGAGTTGGACAGGACTGTAATTGAGAAAACTGCCAAAGCAAAATAAATTGAATAATTAAATAAAATATGATATAAATTAAGTTGAATTTGCTTTTATGGCAGGTTCAACTTGATTATTTTTTGAGGAGATTTCATGAAAAAGATAGGCATATACATTCACGTTCCGTTTTGCATACGAAAATGCAATTACTGTGATTTCTATTCGGTAAAATGGGACAGTGATACGGAAAATAAGTACATAGAGACAATGTTGAATGAAATTGAAATATACAGAAGCAAATTAAATAATGAATATACCGCGGACACTGTTTTTTTCGGAGGCGGCACACCTACGATTATAAGCATCTCCAATCTGAAAAAGCTTGTTGATGCACTGAATGATTCAATTGAAATTGATAAGAATGCAGAAATAACAATCGAAGCAAATCCGAATACCCTGACACGTGAAAATTTAGCCGCATACAGGGAAATGGGTATCAACAGACTGAGTGTGGGAATACAGTCATTAAATGATGAGATACTTAGAAAAATAGGCAGAATACATAATGCCGACGAAGCACTCAGGTCCATAGACAGAGCCAGGGATAACGGATTTGAAAATATAAATGCGGATGTTATGTTCAATATACCGGGTCAGACTATTAATGATGTAGAGGATACAATATATAAAATAATAAAAAAAGAAGTAA
>JAFACY010000057.1 GCA_023425285.1 Bacillota bacterium | reverse complement strand
TTTCTTTTAATATGGCTTTTTTGATGCCGTATTTATTGGCTATATTAAGCACTTCTAATGCTCCGTCAACAAAATGATCGGTTTTGTTATCGGAGGCAATGTTGATAACCTTGCCGTTTTGTATTTCACATGGGAGCCGTGGTACAGACATACCTCCCAATACTTCGGGACACACCATGATTGCCCTGTTTTCATCAACTAATTTTTTGATTTTTTTATTTATGAATCCTTTACCGTCATATCTTGTTTTTTCGCCGCAGAGGCAGGAGCTTACGATGTATTCGTAGGAATGACCTGTATCTGTAATGTTTATTCTTCTGTTTTCTTCAAACATTAAATCAATTTCTCCGCTCATTGTGCCGTCTCTGTTAATTATTCTTATTATGGGGCGCAGCGGTATTCTCTCATTATTTTTGCATACTACAGCTGTTCTGTTGATGTTCAGTCTTACGTATTCACCAACCGGATATATTGTAATACCTTGTAAAAATGCTGCTGCCACGGCTAAGTCAAATTTTGTGTCAATATTTTCGGCTATATATTTATATGCCTGAGCCTTGCTACTCGCCTTTCTATAATAAAAGTCAGTAGTTAATGCCTGGTATGAATCACAAACCGCAATAATTTTTCCATATCTGTGTATTCTGGCCCCTGTCAATCCATAAGGATATCCTGTACCGTCGACATGCTCATGATGATTTATTATTCCCCTGAAAATATCGTTTGAAATAAAGGCCTTAAATTCCTTTACCGTCTTGACGGGATGATATCTCATGGTCTGAAGCTCTTTTTTGTTCAATGTATCCTTCTTGCAAATTATTTCTTCGGGAATTTCTAACATGCCGATATCATGCAGCAGGGCGGCAATCGCCAGATTCTTGAGCATATTACCTTTTATCTTCAGGGAGTCACCCAATGAAATGCTTAAAATGCATGTATTCAGACAATGCTGGAAATAATAGTCGTCGTAGCTGTTAAAAGTAAGTGTGTTGTAATAAAGAGTCCTGTTGATTACAGTTTCCCTGATCAGGTCATCTGCCAGATCTTCTATGTCCCATATTAACTTTTTATCCACTGTGCTATTCAGCTTATATTTATAAAATATGTCTTTTATTCTGGTTAAGAGTCTTCCTTCATATTCATCATCAATTTTGTCATATAAATTATTGTGTGCATCTTCATTTTTAACGTATACACCCGAAATATTGTTAGATATGATTTTATTTATTATTGAAGCGCTGAGAGACTGACCTCCTTTCAGGAGGAGCGTCTTAAAGTTATATTTATTGTATAATGTTAGGTCTAATGCTAATACCATGTCGGGCTTTAGATTTTCTGATGTTACAAATAACATAGTCGACTCCTGATAAGGTTTATTATTTATTTTATCATATACAGTGATATTTTTCCATATGGAATGATAAAATTTTCGACAAGAAATCGTATTTATTGACTTTTTAGCATTATAATGTTATCATAAATTGATATAATGTAATTTTTAATAACAGGGGAGTGGCTGCTGTAATGGAGAGAAGAAATATATTAGAAAAGTTAGGGCTTATCGAAAAGGTCGAAAATGAAAGCCGAGAAGACAACCTGAACGAAGATGTAACAGATGAGCAAATTGCAAGAACGGAAACTGAAAAACCGCAATTTACAGAGGTAACAAAAAGTAATGTGCAGCACGAGTCCGAATATGCTGTAACAAAGGATGAAACGGAAGCGGTTGTTACCTTCAGTGAGGAAAGTGACCCGATAGCTGTTGTCAGGAGGAAGAGGCTGCTTAAAATTGATGAAATTTACAGAAATTTTGATATTTTAACAGAAGGAATAAACTCTCTGGCAATAGTTGAAAGCTTTCAGAAGGCATTGCCTGATTACCTGCCTACAGATGTAAAAAGACAATCAATATTAAATATTATTGCTTCATCCAATGTAAAGGTTGAGAACTTATTAAAGGATGGAAACGATAAATTAAAATGCCTTAACGATTTTTCGGATGCATTTACCAAGGAATCAGATGGAGTTATTTCTGACTTCGAAAAGGAAATAAAGAAGCTTACTGAAAAAATTAATAATTACAAGACTGCTATAGATAATATGAAGAAATTACATACCGAGCAGGATTTCACTGTTAAATATGAGATAGAAAAGATAAATAATATATTACAGTTTATTGACCCCGAAAAATAATATTGTGAAGGTGATGTAATGCATAGTTATAAGCTTACCAGACGCGGAAAAATTGTTTTAACTATGTTTGTTATGATGTTATCTTTTGTTTTTGGCTCATTATTTATCAAAGATATTGCCATAGCAAGCGACGGCTCTGAAATTGTACTTCAAAATCCTGTTTATTTAAGTAATATAAATGGTGATGAAGAATCAATTTCTTTTAGCAATGAATTAAAAAGGTTAAAAGACAGTTCTGTTGCTGAAGTTCTGACAGTTGATACGGTCGATGATACAGAGATTGAAGAAGAAGATAATATACTGAGTATCAATGTCGAAGATATAAGCTCTTATGAAGGAAAGGTAGCATTTCTGACCTTCGATGACGGTCCGTCTCATAATGTAACTCCGCTCATTTTAGAAACCTTAGAAAAATATAATATTTGTGCAACTTTCTTTGTTTTAGGAAATATGTGCGAAAAAAACGGATACATGTTAAAGGAATTAACAGACAAAGGTCATTCTATTGGTGTTCATTCATACACCCATGAATTGAATAAATTGCTTAAGAGCAGAGACAGCTTTATTAATGAAATAAAGATGACAGAGGATGCCATCAAAAAGAATCTTGGGGATGATTTTTCCACAAGGCTGTTCAGATTTCCGGGAGGATCCTTTGAAGCTTATAAAAGGCAGTATATGGACGATTTAAATGACTTAGGCTATGTTAGCGTTGATTGGAATGCACTTACCGGGGATTCGGAATATGTTAATCCGCAGCCGGAAATGCTTATGGAGAGATTAAAAGCCACTGTAATAAATAAAGACAGGATAATAGTCCTGATGCACGATTCGGATACAAAAGCAGTTTCGGCGGAAATTCTGCCGGATGTTATAGAACATTTAATAGATCAAGGATATGAATTTGCTGTTTTAAAATAGAAACAGGCGGTCAGTTGACCGCCTGTTTAATTATCAGCTTATTAATCTTATGTCATATGTGGATTTTAATACCCCTGACAAGCCGCAGCTTTCATAATCATAGCCCATATCCACGATGGTTATGTTCATATATTCATTGTCATAAAGAAGGTCAATATCTTCACCGACCGTACCGTCTGCATTGATGATTCTGATAACTGGTCTCATTATATTTTCCGGGTAGTTCTTAACAACCACTGCTAACATATCATCACTTAATTTAACGAAGGTTCCCACAGGATATGCAACAATAATTTTGATGAAATGTGATAAAATTTCATGGTCGAAATGAATATCTCCGCATCCCATTATATATTCTATTACTTCATTCGGAAAAGCTGCCTTTCTGTAAGGTCTGTCAGATGTCAGAGCGTCATATACATCACATATGGCCAATATCTTGCTGTAATAATGTATGTTGTCACCTTTCCTTCCGTATGGGTATCCGCTTCCGTCTAATTTTTCGTGGTGTCCTTCTATCGCCCTGACGATATCATTAGATACGTAGTTTTTCAGAAGCTCTGCGGCATTTATCGGGTGAGACTTCATTATTTCATATTCTTCATCTGTAAGCTTCCCAGGCTTATTTAATATTGAAACGGGAATAGTCATTTTGCCTATGTCGTGCAGTAAGCCTGCCATGCCTAAATCGTGAAGCTGCCTTTCTGACATCCTTAGTGAAATGCCGGTTGACATACTCAGTATGGCCACATTCAGGCAATGTTGAAATGTATAGGTGTCATAGTTTTTAAAATCTATAACGTTGTATGACAAATCATCCTTATCCAGCAGCTCGGTTATGAGACTGTCAACAATGGATGAAAGCTTTTTTATATTATTTGTAGTTATTTTACCCGAATTCATTTTAAATTCAAAATAAATATCATTTATTTGTGACAACGAATTAGAAGTTAATTTATCATCTATATATGGTTCTACATCTATATCTGCAAATGCTTCACTTTCTATGTATGCACCTTCAATGCTATGATATGCAATTCTTTTTATATATGTATTATTTAGAATTTGACCTTTAGTCAGGAGCAAGGTATTAAAATTACTTGAGTTATATAGAGTAATATCTCTTGCTAAGATCATGCCTGGTCTAAGATGCTTTCTTGTTATATATAACATACTATACTCCGTTGATTATTTTTGTATAGAATGAGTATATCATAAGCAATTACATATTTCTACATTTTTTTTATTTTAACATAATTATACACCCGTGATTAAATATATATTTTATTTATACATCAACTTTGACAAAAAATGTTCAACAATTTAAATTAAGATAAAAGATTTTTAAATTAATTTAATAAAACTTTAAAAACAGAATCTTTGTTCATAACTTATGCAAGTTATCCACAGCTGTGGATAGAATTGTTAACAACTTTATAATTTGATGATTTTAAGAACCGTTTATGTCAAGTATTATTTTTAAAAAACGGAGAAATATTTCTTATTGAAATTTCAATGTAAAATCTAAGTAATAATTTAACAGCTTATCCACCATTGTGGACAACACCAAATTTATAGCATGGAGTATAAATATTAATAAAAAATTAATAAAAACTACAGGTTTCGACAAATATGCACCGTTATGTGGTATATAATATAAGTATTCCGGAAATTCATTTGCTGCAAATGAAAAGAGAATAAGTGCATGAGAGAACGATAAACAAATGATACATGCACGCCTTAGGTTATGGGAATATTCGGGGGAATATGAACGTAAAATCAAAGTAAAAATGCGCAATGTGTATTGCGCATTTTTACTTTATTTTCACTTACAGTATAATTGACTGACACCAAATCTCTGATTTGGTGTCAGTCAATTAATTAAGAGGAAAATTAAGTGAAACCTGGCGTACAGGTATCATCTTAATTTTATGTATTATATTATAGTTCCGGCTCTATCAAACCGTAATTACCGTCTTTTCTTTTGTAAACAACATTTACTTCTTCTGAATCACCGTTTAAGAATACAAAGAAATTATGCTTTAAAAGATCCATTTGTAATATTGCTTCCTCAATACCCATTGGTTTTACCGCAA
>JAFACY010000031.1 GCA_023425285.1 Bacillota bacterium | reverse complement strand
ATAGATAGTGCCCACGAGTATCATAGAAACAGAAAACAGAAGACCTGTGTCTGACAAAAAACCTATAGGGTCACGTTGAAAAGAATTAAATTGTAAGAACATATTTAATATAAATATTAATATGATCATGAACATAGACGGAATAAAACTCTTTTTCATACATCTTTTTATATTATCTAATTTCTCTTTCTCATCTGTCTCAAATGGTATGGGATTGTCAGCTTCACTGCAAAATATTTGCATTTGATTTAATTGAGTCACAAAATCCCATCCAGCAGCCTTTGCATAATCAAAATATGTTTGTTGATTGTAGGTTATGCCGGGATTAAAAACCGACCCTTCGGAAAAATATGTTACCGTATATTTTAATTTCTTCGGCTCGCCTTTTCTGAATGTCCAAAAAAAAGATCCGCATTCTTCAAGGAAAAGACCCTTCGCTGCTAATTTCTCCAATTTCTTTTCTGTATCTTCATAACGGTCAAATCTGAAATTTATTATCCTTTTAGTTGTATTCTTCATCGCTGCCACTTCCTTTTACCAACAATTTATAATCTTTTTTTAATTTATTTAATCGCTCATATTCCTTTTCAAGCATTTCCGTACCAAGCTTAGTTATGACATAGCTTTTCTTTCGGTTTTCTGTCTTAGTTTCAATAATAATTTTTTCTTTTACAAAGTTATCCAATAAACTGTACAAAGTTCCTGGTCCGATGATAACCCTTCCATTTGTCAGCTTTTCAACCCTTTTCATAATATCAACGCCACAATTCTCCTGCGTTAAGCAAATAAGTATATAAAACATTTGCTCTGTTAAGGTTTGATATTTTTCTCGTGCCATCCAGCCACCTCACAAACATCGATATTCGATATTACATATATACAATAACATCGAATATCGATATTGTCAAGAATAAACTCTGATTCACAATAAACAGTCTCATTCACCAATTTATTTGCTCCTTGTGTCGCATAAATTGGGAATTCGGTGTATTTGACCTACCGCCATTTTTCTCTCCCTTCGGTCGTAAAAATGGGGTTAGGGCATAAAAAACAGACTATTTCTAGTCTGCATGTAATTTCAGCGAAGCACTTAAAAGTAGTTGTAACAATTAATGTATTAAAGAATATAATGATAACAATATTCTTTGACGACTAAAACATCGCATATATATTCAAAATGAAGTCATGGATTTTCAGGTTTTTCTTCATAATCTGCACCTTCATTTTATAACAGCTTAATATTTGTTGAAATAATCGCATTTCTCAAATGTAAATATATACATCGCAAATGTATGCATATACAGCACCTCGTTTCAATGCGTGAATATTATTTATTTTTCTGTTCCCAGTCCTTTTTTAATACGGCATACTGAATTGAGTCATAAAATACTCCGGATTTACAATATCTTTCACTGAAAGTTCCTTCATATTTCATGATATTTTTAATCATAACCTTTTGTGACCCCTCATTTCCGGAGAAATAATCAGCACTGATTCTGTTTAATCCCATAACTTCAAATCCATATTCCAATACTGCTCTTAGTGCTTCTGTCATAATACCTTTGTTCCAATACTTCGGAGATAATAAGTATGTAGTTTCAGCTGATAAATTGTCTTCATCTATGTTGTGCAGATTAATCAAGCCTATTGATTCCTTGCTTTCCTTCAGCTCAATGCACCATTGATAAAAGGTATTGTCCTTATATAACTCAATCCACTTCTTTATGCGTTCCTCAGCCTCATTTATAGATGCACACGACTCCCATGGCAGATATTCAAAGCATTCTTCATATCTACCCCAATTGTTGTACATAGCTTCGGCATCATCTAAAGTGTATTTTCTTAATATAAGTCTCACTGTTTCAATTGTTTGCGTACCGTTTAACCTCATGCTGACCTCCATAACATATTGTAGATTACTAATCTTAATATCTATAATCTGGTACGTTAAAAGCCTTTCCGTTTCTTGTTATTTCAAGAATGCTGCCACTTGACCATTCAGGTCTTCTAAATACAGGTTCTCCGTTAGCATCTACTTCATCACGCAGGACTATATATTTGTAATTAATACCATACTTGTCTTGTATATTTGCATATACCATCAATACTTCATTGGCTCCCAGCTTAACCTCATCAATGATATCCTGGTATATATAATTGGTTGTTTCGTCTTCATCATCAATTTGAGATATGTCAACTTCATCCTCTCTCAGTATGCTTCCGTTTATATCATATACAATGCTCATCTTTTCAGGCATGTTGCCATTTATATTAGTAATTCTGAATTCAAATCTGCCACCCTTGTATATATGTTTGCCATTACTATATTGTGTACTTCCATTATGGTATCCTTCTACTCGCAGCAAGAACTTATTATATAAATCATAATATTCCTCCAGGCTTTCTGTTTTCTGAATTCCATCCTGGACAATAACTACTTTTGGCTGGAACGTTTCTAATATGTCTGCATTAATAATTGCTTCAAAAGATGTACCCTTTTTAATTAATGTAAAGCTTTCATCATTTAATTGGATATTTACCGTGAGCCCTTCTGAATATTCTTTGGGCACAACAGTAAACCTAACCGGTACTGTCAGGCTTTCTTCATTTAAGCTTTCACCAAATTCTATTTCGTAGCTGTCAAGCAAGCTGCTCTGTTTATCAAGAATGGAATTAATATTAGAGTAAATATTCGATATTTCACTGTTATTTCTATTTATCCCTGACACAATTTGCAGATAATAATTATCCATCGTCCTTTCAAGGCTGCTTATCTTGAATATGCTGAATACATTTACTATTATTAGTGCTATTATTATATAATTTGAATATTTCTTCATTTCTACCCCTCTCAATTAATTTAATTTGTAAAAAAAGCAGGTGTATTTAAACCTGCTATGAATATTTATTGAAGTTACATCTCTCTTCTGCCTTCCATTGCACGCATCAGGGTTACCTCATCTGCGTATTCTATGTCTCCGCCTACGGGTATGCCGTGGGCTATACGTGTTGTCTTGATGCCCATTGGTTTTATGAGACGTGATATGTATACTGCCGTTGCTTCTCCCTCAATGGTGGGGTTGGTTGCAAGTATCACTTCTGTTATATCAGCATTCAATCTGCTGATCAGGCTTTTTATGTTAATTTCATCGGGACCTATGCCGTCAAGTGGTGATATGGTACCGTGGAGAACATGGTACACACCTTTGTATTCCTTGGTGCGTTCCATTGCAGATATATCTCTTACGTCCTCTACCACACAGATGGTAGAATGGTCACGTTTGAAATTGCCGCATATGCCGCATACATCACCCTCTGCCAGGTTGCCGCAGGTGGTGCAATGCTTTGTAAGCTTTTTGGCATTTACAATTGCCTTGGCAAGCTCAACCACATCATTGCCCTTCATGTCCAAGATGTGAAAAGCAAGACGCTGAGCCGACTTTCTGCCTATTCCCGGGAGCTTTGCAAGCTCTTCTATCAATTTCGTTATCGGCGGTGTATAATGCTCCATTAAAATAACCCCGGTATATTTACTCCGCCAGTTACTTTTTTCATTTCGCTTTCCATCATTTCATCTGCTTTTCTAAATGCTTCGTTAACTGCAGCAACTATCATATCTTCAAGCATCTCAACATCGTCCTTATCTACTACCTCAGGATCTATTTTAACTTCCAATAAGTCTTTTTTGCCTGTTACCTTAACCATGACTGCTCCGCCGCCGGAAGTTGCCTCAACCTCTTTCTGTTCAAGCTCCTTTTGCATTTCTTCCATTTGCTTCTGCATTTTTTGAACCTGCTTCATCATGTTGTTCATATTTCCGCCTCCGGGCATTCCCATAGGCATGCGTCTACCTTTACTCATTTCAATCCTCCTGCTTAAATTCAACTATATCACCAAATTCATTTTTCAAGTCTTCATATATATCCTCGATATTTTTCTTTGGCTTAATAGGTTTATCTTCTTTTTCTTTTTTTATTATAAATTCAACTTCACATTCGTCATTTAAAAAGCTTTGTAAGACTTCTTTAAATTTCTGCCTGTTCTTAGGTTGATTTGCCGCATTGATGTGAAAGGTGAATTTCGGATCAAATTCAAATATTGCCTTTTTGTTTATTACCTCAGTCAATTTCGATTCTCTGATAATTGCCTGAAGTCCCGCATTTTCAGTTCTTATCTGCTTGAGTATATTCTGCCATCCGTTTATAATTCCGTTATAAATTGCTTCGTCGCTTTTATTTTCATAAACTCTCGGTGCCATTTCTTCAGCATCCTTTTGAATTTCGTCTGTTTTAACAGACTTGAAAGCTTCCTCTTGTTTCTTGTGCTCTGCAAAAACAGGCTTTGGCTCCGTATATGTCTGCTTTTTTGCAGGTGTTTTTGTTACCGCAGCACCTGTATTGAAACCACCGCTTTTCATATTATTTTCAAGCTCCTGGATTTTAGCCGCAAGAGCTTCAATATCCGTGCTATTCATTGGGTGCAAAAGCTTAATAAGCTTTGTTTCCAAAAGCACTCTCGGATTTAACGATCTTTTGCATTCCAATTGAGCAATGGACAGCTCCTCTATAAATTTAACTATTGTATCCACAGATACCTTGTCACTTAAGCTTTTCAGCTCCTCCGCTTCATCCTCGGATATGCGTATCAAATTGTCCGATGAATTGGTTGTTTTAATTATCAGCAGGTTTCTGAAAGCTACAATCAGCTCGTCAAGGAAAAATGAAATCTCTTTACCGGAATTTAATATATCATCAACCAACACCATTGTGCTTTTTATATCCTTGTCTATGATGTATCCGACTGCCTCAAGCACAACCTGGTAATTCACCGTACCCAACAAATTTATTACCGTTTCATAATCTATTATTTCCTCATTGAAGGACATGCATCTGTCAAGAATACTCTGAGCATCTCTCATTGCCCCTTCTGAGTTTGCGGCTATGAGCTTTAATGCCTTTTCATCATACCTGATGCCTAATTCATTGCATATTTTAATCATATTGTCTACAATTACCGAGGATTTAATTCTTTTCAAATCAAATCGCTGACATCGTGACAAAATTGTTGCCGGTATTTTTTGAGGCTCTGTGGTGGCAAGTATGAACAACAGATGCTCCGGCGGTTCCTCCAGCGTTTTAAGAAGCGCATTGAACGCACCCTTTGAAAGCATGTGAACCTCGTCTATTATGTATACCTTGTACTTGCTCTTAACAGGCATAAATTTAACCTTATCTCTCAGCTCACGTATGTCATCTACACCATTGTTTGAAGCAGCATCCATTTCTATAACATCCATGTTTGTTTCGTCCAATATGCTTTTGCATATTTCGCATTCATTACACGGATTGCCGTCATGGTTGTTGATGCAATTCACTGCTCTTGAAAATATTTTTGCAGTGGATGTTTTTCCTGTTCCTCGTAT
>JAFACY010000004.1 GCA_023425285.1 Bacillota bacterium | reverse complement strand
GACTTTTGGACAACATACGGGCGACATCCAATAAAAAAGCGTTTGAATGGGTTAAATCGGTAAATACAAATGTCTTGTGGGTAAAGGAAGCCAGATGGGTTGCGGATCAAAAATATTATACTTCCTCCGGCGTATCTGCCGGAATAGATATGGCATTGGGGTTTGTATCGGAAATGTTTGGCATGGATAAGGCTCGGGAGGTCTGCAGGCATATTGAATATATCTGGAACTTTGACCCTGATAACGACCCGTATGCAAATATTTATTGATTTAACAAAATGAGTGGAAGGCTAATATGGACGAAAAGATAAATAAAAGTACTTATTAAAAGGGGAAAATTATGAAACTGATATTGAAAAGACCATCATCAGAACTTAAGGAAGAAGCATTAAAATATCGACAGGAACATTTTGAACATGGGGAAATGACGATTAACGGCAGTGAGCTCTTTGATAAAACAGAATCATACGACGAATGGCTTGCTTCTGTAACAAGCAATGCAAATCCATTGACTGTAAGCCCTGAGTGGGTATTGACAGATACATTCTTTGCTGTTGATACCGAAAGTAATAAAATAGTCGGTATTATAGATTTAAGGCACACATTGAATGATTTTCTCATTAATTTCGGTAATAGCGGATATAGTGTGAGACCCTCTGAACGTAAAAAGGGATATGCCACGGAAATGTTAAAACGGTTACTTATTGTTGCGAAAGAGGCAGGTTTAGAACAGCTTCACTTATCTGTTGAACATGACAATTTACCTTCTATAAAAACAATTACTAAAAATGGCGGAATTTATGAAAGAAGCTTTGAATATGAAGGTAAACAAGCAGACATTTATAAAATTATATTATAGTCTTTAATATTGCGAAGGAGGACAAATGGTTATAAAAAAATATTCTACAGCAGATGAAATATCCTTGTTTGATATGCTCAGAGAAGAAGGAGATGAATGGAGTGTATATTATGGGGAAGAAGGATACGATAAATATTCAAAGGCATTGGAGTCAAGCATTACTTATTTAGCTTATGAAGACAGAATATTATGCGGCTATGCTCGATGTCGCGAAGATGATGGTTTTGGAGTTTATGTATATGATTTGCTTGTAAGAAAAACTTACAGAGGGAATCAAATCGGAAAATTACTCATGGAGCAAGCGTGCAGGGATTTCCCGGATCAACCTGTCTATGTGATGAGTGATGTGGACGTGTATTATGAAAAGCTTGGTTACAGGAAAGAGGGAACGATATTTGAGGTTATAGAGTTATGAAATATTTCGGAGAAGGATTAAGCGAGAAGCATAAAGAACTGAATCAGATTATACGTAAGACAGATAAAATTGAACAAGCTAAAGAGTTGTTTTTAGATATTCATGCGAAATTACATTTATCAGAAATGTCAGATACGGAACACAACGAGGTTGACGATCTTATATGTGATTTGACTGATAATGAATATGCAATTATGCCTACTGCAAAGGATGAAACTATAGCATGGGTGATCTGGCACATTGCACGGATTGAAGACCTGACAATGTCTGTTTTAGTAGCAGATGGTGATCAATTATTCAATCATGAATGGAAGCAAAACATGAATGCACCTATTATGGATACAGGAAATTCATTAACCGATGATGAAATTATGAATTTAAGTAAAAGTCTTGTCATACGGGAATTATTGCATTACAGAAACGAAGTTGGTAAGAGGACGAGACAAATTGTGCAGAATTTAAAATCAGATGATATGAAACGAAAAGTATCTCCTCATGGATTAGATAAGATTATGCTTGAAGGAGGAGTCACAAAACAGGAGAACTCCATGTGGCTATTAGACTTTTGGTCTAAAAAAGATATTGCAGGAATTTTATTAATGCCACCAACAAGGCATGTAATGCTTCATATAAATGACTGCTGTAAATGGAAAGAGTTGTTCAGAACTAAAAAAACATTTTACAGAAGCTAAATAATATCATGTAGTGAGGAATGCTTATGAAAATAATTGATTGGTTGTTAGATGGAGATGTAGTTATTCAGCATCTGGCTAATAAATATTTGCTGGATTGCTCTTTTGAACACAATGACGGTGGATACATAGACAGATATCTGGATTTATATGATGCTTCAGAACAAAATTGGGCAGGCAGTATTTATTCCCGTAAATGGATATGCAGCACATACACATTGCTGGAATTAAAATATATGGAGATTTCCTATGACAACCAGTGCTATCAGGATGGTACTAAAAAGGTTCTGGATGGTCTTTGGTATAACCATGGCAAAATTTCTAAAACGAGGTATCAGGATATGTGTATGTCTGCCATGTTATTGAGTCTTGTTTGCTATGGGAAAATAGATGATTTCAGAATCAATGAAATTGTTGATTACATTCTTGCGCATCAAATGAATGACGGAGGATGGAATTGTGCATGGGATTCGGTTAACAATCGTTCTGTTGTGAGCTCTGTTCATACAACTATTTCTGTATTAGAAGCATTTGCTGATTATGAAATATATGGATATATGTATCGTTTGGATGAAATCAAACAACAAGGAGCTTTGGGACAGGAGTATTTGTTGAACCGTCAACTTTTCAACTCGCTTAAGACAGGGAAAAGCATCCATCACGATATGATTAGCTTTCATTATCCGTGCCGTTGGAAATATGACTGTTTTCGTGCATTAGAGTATTTCGTACAAATAGGACATCCATATGATCAAAGGATGCAGGATGCATTAAACCTTGTAAAAGACGCATTAAAAAAAGGATATATCAATAAAGGAAAGAGTTATCCGGGTAAAATTCATTTTCCGCTTGAACCAGGCATAAAAGGAAGATTTAATACTTACAGAGGTTTGCGTATTTTAAAGTATTACGATAACAAAGCCTATCAGGATATTATACAAATGGATTTTATATACAAATGACTATTTATTTTAAAAGAAAGGAATTCAGATATGAGTGTTTCAAAAATAGCAAAAAAAATGATTGAATATTCCAACGGAAATCCTCATGATATAAATCATTTCATGAAAGTGTACGCTTATGCAAAAACCATTGGAGAATGTGAGAGTCTGGACAGTAAAACACAAGCTGTGCTTGAGGTTGCTGCTATTATACATGATATTGCATGCCCGTTGTGCCGTGAGAAATATGGGAATACGAACGGCCACTATCAAGAAGCAGAAGGAGAAGTTTTGGCAGAAGAATTTCTTAAGGATTCAGGTTATACTGATGATTTCATTGAGCGTTTAATCTTTTTGGTGGGTCATCATCACACATTGAAGAATATAGAAGGACTGGATTACCAGATTCTTATAGAGGCTGACTACATAGTAAATGCACATGAAGGTAATTGTTCAGAAGCAAATATTCGCAATATGATGGAGAATATATTTAAAACTGACACAGGGATTTCCTTGTTGAAGTCCATCTATAAGCTATAATAAACATATATAAAAGGAGTATCATAATGTACATCTAAGAATATGAACGTGTAATTAATGAATTAACCGGTTGGGGATTTGCCGGCACCAAGTATGAAACAGAAGTATATAGGACTGTGATTGACAAAAGAGCAGCTGAAGGATGGAGATACGTCGGTTTTATTCCGGCAGTGCAAAGAGGAACCGGTCACGTAGAAGAGATGGATTTGGTTTTTGAGATGGAACAAAATAAAGACTGAGAATTGTATTATGTGAGGCAAAAACATGAAGGATGAAATACTTGAACAAAACAAAAGAAGTTGGGATGCTATAGCGGATGATTGGTTTGGTACAACTGCATTACCTACTTATGGTGTCATAACACTAACAGAAGAGGAATTGAAGTTATTTGGTGAGGTTGAAGGTAAAAAGGTTTTAGATATCGGGTGTGGAAGTGGGCACTCCTTAAAGTATCTTGCAGATAAAGGGGCTGCCGAGTTATGGGGTCTTGATATTTCTGTCAGACAGATTGAAAACGCCAGCAAGCTTTTAAGAAATAGTGGGTATACCTCAACTCTTTTTGATTCTCCTATGGAAAATAATCCCGGTATTCCATTGGAATATTTTGATA
>JAFACY010000166.1 GCA_023425285.1 Bacillota bacterium | reverse complement strand
CAATCAACTTAATAAATAAAAAGGAACCTCATAATTAAAAATGAGATTCCCTGTTTTGTCTATACCTCCGTAGGTTACTTATGCAAAAATGACGTAAAGTAATGAATACAGTCCCGCAATTCCGATCAATAAATAAATTATTCTTCCGATTTTATTTTTCACGCCGCCAAATAAAGATTCTACTATATCAATTTTCGCTATTCCATAAAGTCCCCAGTTCAATGCACCTATAATAATAAGTATTGAAGCTATTGCAGTTATTATTTTCATAGTTCCTCCCAAAACATAATATTAATACATTATATTTGTGAAGGGAGGAAATATGTACAAAGCTTTATATTTTATTTCAATTCAAACAATTCCTTAAGCTCGTGATACACACCTGAATTGTTGTTGTCATATTTGGAAATTATTTTTGCAGCCTTTTTGGTTTCCTCGGTTCCGTTGGTCATAGCAATACCTATACCTGCATTTTTCAGCATCTCTAAATCGTTATTATCATCACCCAGGGCGATAATGTCTTTTGGTAATATGCCTTTATGTTTAGCATAAGTCTTTAAGGAAGACCACTTACAGCCCTCCCTGTGCAGAAATTCAAGCAATGCTAAGTTACCCAAATTTCTGTTGAAAATAGTATTGTAATATCCGGGATTCGTCATTTCAGTGCCGAAGTCCCTGAGTTTAATATATTCATCGAAATAACAAACCGACAAAATTTTATCTGTATTTAACGGATCAAATTTTATCAGTCTGGCTCGGTCGTAGTCTCTTTTAATGTAACCTGAATACTCTTTTTCAAATTCTTCCTTTTCATATATTAAATCGTATCCGTTGTCGTATTCATCAACGTGAATAAAAGGATTCAAATTTCTTTTTATACCTTCATTATATATTTTTTCAAAAAATGAAGGCTGCAAATAATTATAGCTTAAAACCTTATCGTTATGTGATTGTCTCACCACAGACCCGTTGTTTGACAATACTACGGGATTAAGATTGCGTATAGGTTCAATCATCTTCTTGGCCATATAATAATTACGTCCCGTAGCTATTACTATTTCAATACCTTTTTTGTGCAATTCGTTCAATATGTATATGGTATTATCATCTATCTCTTTTTTATCATTAAGAAGTGTTCCGTCCAGGTCCGAAACAATCATTTTGTATTTCATAAACACCTCATATAAAAAGGGGACTATCCCTTTGCAGAGTTAGTCCGCCTGTTTATTTTTCAATTTTTACTATTTAGCTGTGTAAGCGTACATGAAGTATTTAAATCCTAATGGACTTGGGAATGCGCCTTCAAGCTTTGTATTCATCATGAATATATCTGTGTAATAGTAAAGCGGGCAAACAGCACCTGTTGACATAAGGATATCTTCTGCGTCATGCATTAAAGCAAAACGTTGTACAGGGTCTTTAGTTGATTTAACATCAGTGATTAACTTGTCATATGATTCTGCCCAAGTCTTTCCTGATTCTCCCTTGTATGAGTAACCTGCAAAGTTTGCATGATCTTTTCTACCAAATTGAGAATCATTGTTACCGCTGTTTGTAATCCACATATCAAGGAATGATATAGGATCATTGTAATCGCCTAACCAACCATGTCTTGCAACTGAATAGTTTCCATCTTTTCTTGTGTTAAGGAATGTAGCCCATTCTTGTGAATCAATAGTCATATTGATTCCATATTGTGCAAATATAGATTGTAAATTAACAGCTATTGCCTGGTGACCTGTTCCGTTGTTAGTTATGTATGCAATTGTCGGGAAGCCTGAAAGCTTGTTATTAGCACCAACTGTAAACTTGCCTGAAGATTCAGCTACTGACTTTAACATGCCTATAGCTTCTTCAACATTTGCTTCATAATCATCAGGATCTACACTGTAATATCCCTTACCGTCTCTGTCAGGTCCGTTGTTTGCTATATATTCACTTCCGTCAGGTTCTGT
This sequence comes from Bacillota bacterium, assembly GCA_023425285.1. Classification (GTDB taxonomy): domain Bacteria; phylum Bacillota; class Clostridia; order Tissierellales; family Sedimentibacteraceae; genus Sedimentibacter. Next base: position 5,186 of record JAFACY010000166.1, on the reverse strand, counting down.
TAATCCCATTGCAACGAATCCTGCAGCCGGCACCTGTCCTGCCTTACCGATTTCTTCAACTATATAGTTTCTGTCAATCATAAGTCCAAGGGCTCTTCTGATTGTTGCTTTTTCTTCTTCTGTAAATGCTGCAAATGCAGGGTCATTTACGTTGAATATAACAAAGTAAGTTCCTAATTGTCCTGTTATATGGAACTCATCAGGATTATTTGCCTGTAATGATTTGATTTCTTCGTTAGGAACAGAATCTATGAATAAGTAAGATCCGTTCTGGAAGTTAGCTAACAAGGAACCGTCATCATCGTTGAAAGCAAATCTAAGCTCATTAGTTTTTACAGCGTCAGCATCATGATAGAATTCATTCTTCTGCATTACTAATTCACTTTGTGAGAATTCAACAACCTTGTAAGGTCCGTTTCCTATGTATGTTTCAGCTTTTGTAGCCCAGGATTCATTTCCTGCAACTATAGATTCTTTAACAGGCATATAAGCCGGGAATGCACATAATTCGTAGAAATATGGTGCATCAACAGGAAGTATAACTGTTAATTTTTTGCCGTCTTCAGATGCAGTAACGTTTAATTTGGCACCTTCAACTCCTTCAGCAACATCTGCATAGCCATCGATAACGTCAAACATGTATCCATAGTCAGCTGCTGTTTCAGGAGCAACTGCTCTGTTCCATGCATATACTAAATCGTTAGCTGTTAAGTCTGATCCGTCACTCCATTTCAAACCATCTTTCAGTTCAAAAGTGTATGAAGTCATACCATCTGCAGTTTGTTCAGGTGCAGGCAGTTCTTTAGCTAAATCTGCATAAAGCTCAAGAGTTCCGTCATCTTTCTGTCTGAAGCCTACTAATCCTGAAAATGCGTGGATTATGTAAGTTGCTCCGTCAACCGCACTGTTAAGTGCAGGGTCGATAGTGTCTGGATATGCACCAACATTTAATGTCAAGCTCTCAGCGATTTCTGCCGGTTTTGGTTCTTCACCCGGCTTTGGTTCTTCTACCGGTGGTTTTTCTGCAGGTGGTGTTGTAGTATTGTTACATGCTGCCAAAGAAAATACCATCATTAGCACCAACAGAATTGATACGATTTTTTTCATCATTATTAAAATCCCTCCAAATTTTAAATTTATATTAATTATAAAATTAATATCACATTGAGTTGTTGAATCTTTTAACTTAAATAATATGTAGTACGATTATGTCATTACGAATAAGTCTGAAATGGTCATCCTGAGCGTCAGCGAAGGATCTCAGAACTTTAAAAGATGAGATTCCTCGGGCTAAAGCCCTCTGAATGACAGTAGCATACGCTACGCTTATTCATAGTAATGACAAATCGTTAATTTGCTATAGTTCCACTATACGTTTATACATGCCACAAAATGGTTCGGTGCAACTTCTCTCAATTCAGGTCTTACTTCCTTGCATTCCGGAGTAGCTCTGTTACACCTTGTTCTGAAAGGACATCCGGAAGGCATATTAAGCGGACTCGGAACGTCTCCTTCAAGAAGAATTCTCCTGTGATTTCTTGCATATTCAGGATCAGGAATAGGAACTGCCGACAACAGGGAAATAGTGTACGGATGCAGCGGATGATCATATAATTCATCAGCCGGTGCCAATTCCATCATTCTTCCCAGATACATTACGGCTATTCTGTCCGAAATGTGCTTCACAACCAACAGGTCATGGGCAATAAATAAATACGTTAAATCCAATTTGTTTTGTAAATCTTCAAAGGTATTGATTATCTGCGCCTGAATTGAAACGTCAAGTGCGGAAACGGGCTCATCGCAGACAATGAACTCAGGTTCAACCGCCAATGCCCTCGCAATACCGATTCTCTGTCTTTGTCCGCCTGAAAATTCATGTGCATAACGAGTTGCATGCTCACTGTTCAAACCGACTATACTCATCAATTCGTCAATTCTGTCCTGTCTTTCAGCCTTAGTTTTAAAAAGCTTCATGACATCCAACGGTTCTCCTACTATATCACCGACAGTCATTCTCGGATTAAGAGATGAATAAGGATCCTGAAACACCATTTGCGCGTTTCTTCTTAAATAATCTATAGATTTAGGACTTTCGATTTTCTGACCGTTAAATATTATTTTTCCGGCTGTGGGCTTATACAGCTGCAGTATAGATCTTCCTACCGTAGTCTTTCCGCATCCTGATTCACCAACGAGACCTAATGTTTCACCTTTTTTAATATTAAATGATATATCGTCAACTGCCTTAAGCGGCTTACTTCTTAATAAACCGGTGGGAATATCAAAATATTGTTTTAAATTTTTGACCTCAAGAAGATTGTTTTTTTCTTTATTCATGATTATACATCTCCTCTACTTCCTTTATAGTTAATGTCTGGTTTTCTATTCCGTCCTTGATATTCATCCAGCAACTTGAACGATGTGTGTCGCTTATTTTAATTTCACCCGGATTTTTATTGAGACAGACCTTCATTGCACTGTCACATCTCGGTGTAAACGGACATCCGTCAGGCATATTTAACAAATCCACAGGATTTCCTCCGATCGGGTGAAGCCTTTCCTTGCTCTGAGCATTAGGAATAGACTTTAACAGTCCCTTTGTATACTCATGCTTAGGATTGTAGAATATATCATCAGAGGTACCTCTTTCGGCAACTCCTCCCGCATACATTACTATTATTTCATCACACATATCAGCAACAACTCCCAAATCATGTGTAATAAGAATTATAGCCATTCCCAGCTGTTTTTGCAAGTCTTTCATTAAATCAAGTATCTGTGCCTGAATTGTAACGTCCAGAGCTGTAGTAGGCTCATCTGCTATCAATATGTCAGGTTCACACGCCAATGCCATTGCAATCATAACTCTTTGTCTCATACCGCCTGAAAATTCGTGCGGATACTGATTTATTCTTTTTTCAGGTTCATTCATACCTACAAGCTTAAGCATTTCAATTGCTCTTTCCTTAGCTTGTTCTTTGTTTCTTTTTGTATGGAGCATGATAGCTTCCATTAACTGATTTCCTATAGTGAAAACAGGATTTAAGCTGGTCATAGGATCCTGGAAAATAATGCTTATCTGATTTCCCCTCACCTTTTGCATAACATCTTTATCTACACCTACCAATTCCTGTCCTTTAAGCTTTATGCTGCCGCCTACTATTTCACCTGGATCAGTAAGAATCTGAAGTATTGAGTATGCCGTTACACTCTTTCCCGAACCTGATTCTCCAACTATTCCAAGTACCTTTCCTTCATCTAATTCGAATGACACTCCATTAACTGCCTTAACCTCTCCTGAAGAGGTAAAAAATGAAGTGTGCAAATCTTTTACCGATAATAAACTCATTCTATCCCTCCTACTTCTTTAATTTTGGGTCAAAGGCATCTCTCAAGCCATCGCCTAACAGGTTAAAAGAAAGAACTATTAACCATATACTTATTGCCGGTATTACCAATCTGTATGGATAGGTGTAAATACCCGAAAGTGCATCAGATGCCAGTGAGCCTAAGCTCGGCATGGGTATGGATACACCAAGACCAAGGAAGCTCAGAAAGCTTTCCGTAAATATAGCAGAAGGTATCTGAAGAGCTGTTGATATGATTATTACGCTCATGCAGTTAGGAAGCAGGTGCTTTTTAATAATTCTGCTTGGTTTTGCTCCCAGAGATTTTGCAGCCAATACATATTCCTGCTGCTTTATGGACAATATCTGTCCACGCACAAGACGTGCCATACCAACCCAGTACAATATGGCAAATACTATAAATATACTTATCATATCAGTACCTATTTTAGCTAACGACGTTCCTTCAAGAGATAATGTCTGCCTCATAACCACGGAGAACAAAATTATCATGAGCATGTCCGGCAATGAATATATAATATCTACGATTCTCATCATGAAGAGGTCAACACGACCGCCGAAATATCCTGCCACGGAACCGTAAACAATACCGATTATTAAAACTATTATAGCAGCAAAAAATCCAACTAACAAGGAAATTCTTCCGCCGTATATAACTCTGATAGCATAATCTCTTCCGGAAGCATCCGTTCCGAAAATATGAGGAAATATTTTTTCACCGTTTGCAATTCTTGCAAGCTCCGTTTCACCATATTCAAAGGGGGATAAATTATTATACGTTTTATCTATTCTTTTACCCTGTGTTACTCCCAGCTGCTGTTCGTATGTGTATGGATAAAACATGGGCACAAAGGTAACTATCAATGCAATCAATATGATGATGGACAGTGAAGCCATCGCAATTTTATTTTTTCTTAATTTTCTGATGCCGTCCTTAAAGAATGTAGTGCTTTCACTCATTCTCACCTGCTGCAGCTTTTCATCATCAGTAGCTTTTTCGAAATCCTTCAGATTCAGTTGAAAGCTGAGCAAATTTTTCTTTGGCATAGTATCTTGATTATTCATATGTCATTTGCCTCCTATTCCTATGACAAATCAATTCTTGGATCGAATACTTTATAAAGGATGTCCGTTATGAGCATCATTACAACTACAAGTGCTGCCAAAAATATCGTTGTACCCATTATCATCGTGTAGTCACGATTTACTATGCTTGATATGAACTCTTTACCGAGACCAGGTACCGCCAATATTTTTTCAACTACCAGGCTTCCCGTTACTATATAAGCAATCATAGGTCCGGCGTAAGTAATAACAGGTGTTACGGCATTACGAAGAGCGTGCTTGAATAAAACCTTCGGAGCTTTTACACCCTTTGCTCTTGCCGTCCTTATATAATCCTGCCCAAGTACATCAAGCATGCTTGATCTCGTTAATCTGATGATGTAGGACATCGGAGACAGACTGAGAGAAATTATAGGCAGTATCAAGCCTCCCGGCTCATTGCCGTTGGCAGGAAATATCTTTAAATTGACACAGAATATCAAAAGAAGTAATGTTGCTATAATAAACGATGGCATAGCAACCATTGCAGTAGAAACAAACATGATAACCTTATCAATTATTTTATTGTGAAATACCGCTGCAAGCGAACCGAACACCAGACCGATAACAATAGCCATCACCGCTGCTGTTCCTCCAAGCTTGGCGCTTACCTTAAATCCGGTCATAATAACCGTAGAAACATCTCTTCCTCTTTGTTTAATAGACGGACCGAAGTCGAATTTGACAACATCCTTTAAATATGTTGTATAC